>CAOJKG010000078.1 GCA_948437815.1 uncultured Mycoplasmatota bacterium | reverse complement strand
TAGATAATAAAACTCAAATAAAAGGGAAAGTAAAATCTATAGAAGGAAATACAATATTAACAAATATAAAAAAGAATGATAAGTGTTATTTATATTTTGATAAGCAGCCAACAGGAAGTGATATAATACTAGGAAATATAACAGTAAAGACAGGGACACCAACATTCAGTAATGTAGCAACAACAGATGAAGGGGTATATAAAGTTTCAGATGGAATGTATGGAGGATATAGCTATTATTGGAGAGGGGCAGTAACAAACAACTATGTAAAGTTTGGAGGATTTTGTTGGAGAATTATTCGTATAAACGGCGATGGATCTATGCGTTTGATATATGATGGAACAACATGTCATGCAAATGGAATAAGCACAACAGAAAGCATTGCGAAAGCAAGTGTAGCATACAATACATCATATAATAATTCATCATATGTAGGATGGACTTATACAGCAGGAAGTCAAAGAACATTAAGTGGAACAGCATCAAATGCAAAAACACAACTTGAGTCATGGTATAATAGTAATCTAGCAAGTCAAGCATCAAAGATAGCAGATGGAAAGTATTGTAATGATAGAAATGTACAGAGTGGTTCAAGTTGGACAGCAACAGGAAGTGCATTCTACTATGCTGGATACAAGAGATTGCATACAGATTATGCACCGACATTAAGTTGTAACTCTGGCGATGTATACACATTAAAGGTAGGATTAATAACGGCAGATGAAGCAGAATTTGCGGGAGGAATGAATGCAAATAATACATCATACTACTTATACAACGGACAGAACTACTGGACCATGTCTCCGTGGTACTGGAATGGCAGTCGTGCTAACGTGATCGTTGTGACTGCGAGTGGCTACCTCAACTACACCAACGTGAACAACACTTGGGGTTTGCGCCCAGTAATAAATATGAAAGCTGATGTAACATTTTCTTCAGGTATTGGTACTCAAACAAATCCATACGTGGTCTCTTAGAGATACGTGCGGAAGTGAAACGCTTTAATAGTGTACTATTTAATAATTGAGAAATCTTCTATATTTAGATTTCTTTTTTATTGCTATTTATTTTGTAATTTGTTAAAATAATATGGCGAGGAAATTGTATGAAAGATATTATTATCTATTTAGATAAATTATTATCTAATAATCAAGTTGTGGTCGTGGCGACATCTGGTGGCCCAGACTCAATGTGTTTGCTTAATTTGCTTTGTAAATTTGATGTTAAAATTATTGTAGCTCATGTAAATCATAAGTTAAGAAGTGAAAGTGAAGAAGAAGCAGAGTTTGTTAAATCTTTTTCTTTAGATAAAGGTTTAATTTATGAATATATGGAAATTAAAGAATATAATCATGATAACTTAGAAAATGAAGCTAGAGTAAAGAGGTATACATTCTTTAATGAATTGATTTGTAAATATAATGCAAACTATTTAATGACAGCACATCATGGCGATGATTTAATGGAAACAATATTGATGAGACTTGTACGTGGTAGCAGTTTAAAAGGTTATAGTGGTTTTAAAAATGAAATAGATATGAATACATATAAATTAATTAGACCTCTTATTACTTTAACTAAAAAAGATATTATAGAATATATGGATAATAATCATTTAAAATATTTTGTTGATAAATCTAATTATTCTCGTGATTATACTCGTAATAGATATAGATTGGATTGTTTGCCATTTTTTAAAAAAGAAGATAAGAATGTTCATTTAAAATTTTTAAAATTTAGTGAAGAGCTTGATAAAGCAAATGTTTTTATTAATGATTTTGTTTTAAAAATAATTGATGATTTAAAATTAAATGATGGTTTATGTGTAAGTAAATTAAAAGAATTAGATAGTTTTTTACTTCAAAGGGTAATAGAGTATGAACTTAGTAAAATGTATCCTAATGATTTATTCTTAATAAATGATAAACATACAGAATTAATTATTAATTTAATTAAGAGTGATAAAAGTAATTTAAAAGTTAATCTACCAAATAAAATTGTTGCTATTAAAGAATATGATGTGTTAAAAGTTATTAAGGAAAAGGATAATAATGAATTTTATTATGAATTAAATGATTTTGTTTATGTTCCAAATGGTATAATTAAAAGAATTAATAATAGTGATAACAAAAGTAATTATGTAATAAGATTAAATAGTAAAGAAATAGAACTACCATTAATTGTTAGAAATAGAATAAATGGTGATAAAATGGAAGTTAAAAATTTAATGGGAAGTAAAAAAGTTAAAGATATTTTAATAGATTCTAAAGTGCCTATCAGTAAAAGAAATGATATACCAATTGTTACAGATAGTAAAAATAGTATACTTTGGGTTCCTGGTGTAAAAAAATCAAAATTTGATGTGGAAAGTAATGGAATTTATGATATAATACTTTTATATGAGGAGGAATAAAATGAATATTAAAAAAGATTTAAAAAAGAATAATGCAGTTAAAAGCTTTTTTCCTTATTTTGTTTTAATATTAGTAGTTGCTGGTGTATTTTTTATACTAAGTATGGGAACTAATAAAGTTAATGAACTTAAAACAGGTGAGCTTTTACAAGCATTAAAAGATTCTAAAGTTACAGAAATTAAGATTATGCCTAAGTCAAGTGAATCTGTTTATTATATTCGTGGTAAATTAAAAGATTATAAAACTAATGAATCATTTGAAGCTAAAATTGTTGAAGCTGAAATTGATAGCGTTGTTAATTATGCTAATACTATGAATATAAAAGAATATGAAACAGTATCAGATCCTGGTGCTAGTCAATTAGTTTATATTATAGTACAAATTGTACCTTTAGTATTTATTGGTATACTTGCTTATGTATTATTTAGTAAACTTGCTAGTTCTAATAAAGGTTCTATGGATTTTGGTAAATCAAGAGCTAAACTTAGTGATGATAAACATCAAGCTAAATTTAGTGATGTAGCTGGTTTAAAAGAAGAAAAAGAAGAAGTTAAAGAATTAATTGATTTCTTAAAAAATCCTAAAAAGTTCCAAAAGCTTGGAGCAAGAATTCCAAAAGGTGTTTTATTAGTAGGCCCTCCAGGGACAGGTAAAACTTTACTTGCTCGTGCGGTTGCTGGAGAAGCTAATGTGCCTTTCTTCTATATAAGTGGTTCAGATTTCGTGGAACTATTTGTAGGTGTAGGTGCTAGTCGAGTTCGTGAAATGTTTAAAGATGCTAAGAGAAGTGCTCCTTGCTTAATCTTTATCGATGAAATTGATGCTGTAGGACGTCAAAGAGGTACTGGTCTTGGTGGAGGGCATGATGAACGCGAACAAACTTTAAATCAATTATTAACCGAAATGGACGGTTTTGGAGAGAATGAAGGAATAATCATTATGGCGGCTACTAATAGACCTGACGTGCTAGATCCAGCTTTACTTCGTCCAGGTAGATTTGATCGTCAAGTAACTGTTAGCTTGCCAGATGCTAATGAACGTGAACAAATATTAAAAGTTCATGCTCGTAATAAAATATTAGCTCCTGACGTTAATATTAAAAACTTAAGCCTTAGAACTCCAGGTTTTAGTGGTGCAGATTTAGAGAATCTTCTTAATGAAGCTGCACTTTTAACTGTTCGCCGTGATAAAGAGGCTATTACTATGGATGAAATAGATGAAGCTACCGATAGAGTTTTAATGGGACCTGCTAAAGTAAGTAGAAAAATTACTGATAAGGAAAAACGTTTAGTTGCTATTCATGAATCAGGTCATGCAGTTATTGGTATTAAGTTAGAAGATGCTGATGAAGTTCATAAAATAACTATTATTCCACGTGGTATGGCTGGTGGTTATACTATGATGCTTCCTCGTGAAGAAAAAATAGCTATTTTAACTAGAAATGAATTAGAAGCTCAAATTACAGGATTACTAGGTGGTCGTGTTAGTGAAGAAATGTTCTTAAATGAAATTACAACAGGTGCTAGTGATGACTTTAGAAGAGCTACTAATATAGCTCGTGCTATGGTAACAGAATATGGTATGAGCGATTTAGGTCCAGTACAATATGAGCAAAAGAGTGAAGGGGTGTTCTTAGGACGTGATTATGGTAAAACTAAGAATTTCTCTGATAAAGTAGCTCATGAAATTGATGAAGAAGTTCGTAAGATTGTTGAAGAATGCTATAATAAAGCTAAAGAAATATTAAAGAAAAATAAAGATTTAGTTATGCTTCTTGCTGATACTTTAGTAGAACATGAAACTTTAACTAAAGAACAAATTGATTCTTTAGTTAAAACTGGTAAGTATATACCTGAAAAAAATGAAGACGATAGTTCTTTAGAAGGCTTAAGAAATGAAGCAAAAGAAAAAGGTATTAAAGGTTATACTAAAATGACTAAAGAAGAACTTGAAGAAGCA
>CAOJKG010000077.1 GCA_948437815.1 uncultured Mycoplasmatota bacterium | reverse complement strand
ACACATAGTTGGTATAGCAGTAAAAGAAAATTGCAAAACTGGAATGAGTAAACAAGTTGGAAAAACTACTATATTTACAAAAGAATCATTAAAAATGATACAAGATAGAATGAGAGTATATTGTATCAATTCTTTTAATAAAGTTTATGGATTAGAAGAAGTTTTAAAGAAGAAGAAAAAAGGAAGAAATCAAGATATAAGCTCTAAAGATATGGAAGAATTTAACCAAGAAAAAAATAAATTGAAAAGTAATTTAGAGAATTTAAAAAATGAAGTAGAAGATTTAAAAGAAACAAAAGAAACTGTCACTAAAGAATTAGAAGATAAGAAAAAATATAACCATAAAGTTGTTCTCAAAGATAAAGCAATACTTTATAAAGAAAATGAGAAATTAAAGCATGAATTGTCTTTTGAAAAGAGTTTACATTATCAATATGAACAACAATACAAAAGTTTAAAAGAGAAAACTGATTATTTAATAGAACAAATAAAAAAAGTTTTAGATAAAGTTCCTAATTTTATTAAAATTATAGTTGAACGCTTATTTATATACAAAGACATAGATTTAAAGTATTTCAAGCAAAATTATGACCTTGATGAAAAAGCAAGAGAAGAAAAAGAAAGAAAAAGGCGATTATCTTTATTTAGAAAAGGCCAAAAGGTTAATGAAAATATTTATGAATCTAAAGTTGAGAATGAAAAATCTAAAGAAAAAGACAACAGTTACTCACTTTAAAAGGAGTAAAGAGCAAAATTTAAAGACACAAGACTCGTTTGAATTTGACCTTTTATTAAAAAAGTGCTATAATTTGTACATCAGCAATGATTAAATACAAAATTTTATTAATATGAGGGGGATTTTAAATGAAAATTAATAAGAACAAAATAGTAAAATATGCTGCATCTGCATTATTGACAGCTTCTATAGCTATAAGTGCTGGTGGTATTTATGAGGCTTCGGTTAACCATGATAATGAGTATTGTATGTTAAACCATATTTTTGGTTTAGAACATCAAGCAAATAAAATAAATAGGGGAACAAATAATTTTAGATATGAAGCAGTATATATTCCTGAAGGCGGATTAGAAACTATTCCATATGGCTTTACGGAATATCGAGGTTATTATAATCAACATGTAATAGAATATTTATCATATTATCATGGTACTTTTGATTTACTTAAAGATGGTAGTGTATATGCTGTTAATGATGGTTTTTTAGTAGAAAATGCTATACCTAGAGATGAACGAGTTGAAGTCTATGACTATAATGCAATTTCTGATGGACCACAATTAATAAGAATTTTTAAATAATAGGTGAAATTTTATGGATAGTATGCAATTTGAGACAAAAGATAAAAATGGTAATAAAATAATTTATGAAGTATTTGCAACTTATCATGATGATGATTCAAATAAAGATTTTATAATCTATACTGATAGAAGTCTAGATGAAAATAATAAATTGAAAGTATATTATTCATTATATAAAAAAATTGATAATAATATTAAATTAATTGAAATTACTGATGTTAATGATAAAAAAATCGGGTTGCAATTAATAAAAGAATTAGTAAATGATTTGGATTCTAATTAAAAAAACAATATTGTAGGAATAATATCCTACTTTTTATAATGAAATGATTTGTTATAAAATAAAAAATGAAAAAAATTAATACTTGATAATTAAAATGACATTGATTAGTAGAATTTATTTTGATAAAATATAAATAGATTTGATATTTATCAGTAACTTTTGTGAAGAGTTCAAAATAGGCTCTTCACTCGCACCATAAGAATTTTACTCAAGTAACATTTATGAGTTTAATATAAATCAGGAGTTATTATGAATGTATTAGAAAAGAACCTAAAAGTTTTCATTAAAATTCTAGAATTAACACAAGATAGAGATTATCCAATAATATTAAGTGGTAGTACATCTTTAAATATGCAAGGTGTTGATATTGAAGTACATGACATTGATATTGTGACCGATAAAAAAGGTGCCTTTACATTAGCAAACCGATTAAAAGAATATCAAGTTAAAGAAATGGCTTTTTCTAAAACAGATAAATATAAATCTTACTTTGGAAAATATAGGATTGATGATGTTGATATAGATATAATGGGAGATTTTCAGTATAAAACAAAAAATAATTTATGGTCAGAAAAAAATCATTTACATCCTTTAAAACAATTAGAATATAAAAAACATAAAATATCTGTTTTAGCCTTAGAACAAGAATTAATTGAATATGAAAGTGCAAACAAAACCATAACAATATCTAAGATAAAGGAAAAGTTAAATAAAGAAAAAATAATAAAATAAAAAATAAAAAAACTATAACTAATTGAACCTTTTGGTTCTTTTTTATTGCAAATAATTTAAAAACAAAAAATATTAAAGAAAAATTTTTAAAATAATAGATAATAGTAGAAAATATATTATAAAGATAGTATAATTATTTTAAGGATAGCATATGGAGAAGTAATTATGGTAAAAAAAGTATTAATATATGGTGACTCTAATACTTGGGGTGACAATTTTATAACAGGTAAGAGAATACCTGATGAAAAACAATGGGTAAATATATTAAAAAATAAATATAGTAAAGATTATATATTTTTACAAGAAGGATTACCTGGACGTTTAGCAGGAAATGAAGAAATAATTAAACCTTACAAAAACGGAAAAGATACTTTTATATCAACATTTAGAACTAATGCACCAGTTGATATAGTTATTATTTCCTTAGGAACTAATGATTTACAAATAAAATATAATAAAAAAAGTAAAGATATAATTAATGATTTATTATGGTACAAAAACAAATTAGAGGAAAGCTTTGAAGATGAAGAAGATAAAATAAAGTACTTTAATAATAAGATGCCAAAGATTATATATATATTACCAATTAATTTTGATTATAAAGTAAATGCTAGTGTTATATTTGATGAAGAATGCGAAGAAAAAAGGCAGGAAATAATAAAATATTTTAAAAAGCAAAACATAAATGCCATTATTGCTAATAACCTAGATTTATTTGAAGATGGTATACATTTAAGTTATCAAGGACATGAAGAAATGTCCAAGTTAGTAGCAGGGGAGTTATAATAATGAATAAAAGAGAAGAATTAAATAAGTTAAAATCACAAATTAATTTAAGTATCAAAGGATTAGAAAACTATCCTAAAAATGAGCTTAATGTTTTAGTATCAAATCACAATTGTTTAATGGATATTTTTTATGTACCGATGTCTTTACCAGAAGAAATTGTTAGTTTAATTAGTGCTAGGTTAACATATAAAGAAGAAAGTAACAGAAAAAGTATAATTGAAAGATATTTATATGCAATGCCAATTGAAGCTCATGGAGGAAGGGCCTATGCTAATATGGGTTTAAATTATGCCACTAAAATGTTAGAAAATGGTATAAGTGTCAATATATTTCCTGAAGGAGCTTATATAGAAGATAAAAAAATATTTAGAGGAAGAACAGGTGCCTGCAGACTAATTTATAATATTAGAGATATAGGAAAACAAGTTAATTTAGTACCAGTAAGTATTTCCGTTTTAAGAAATGATGATTTAGATAGTTTTGATAAAATAGGAGATAATGTAGAAATTACATTTTTACCACCAATTAATTATGAAGATTCATATTATGGTTATAAATATGCTGAAAGTAATGAAGAAAAAAATGGTTTATTGCATATACCTATTGATACTTCTATGAAATTAATCGCTGATTCATTAGGTTTGCCGTATGTAGATAGTTATATAGAATTACGACCTAAAGGCAATGTTATGTTTGCTGATGGCTCTGTAATAGAAACAGGTATGGCACAAAATCCTGAGTTTATTGATAGATATAATAGAGAATTAGAAGATAGAACTATGCAGTTAACAAGAAAACTCACTCGGGGGGGGGTATTCCTCATAAATGAATTAAATAATTTAATCACTCGAACTTTAAATTTATTGGTTCGAGTTTTAAAATGTAGAAAAATATGATATACTCATAAATAGTCTGTGAGGTTAAATATGAAAAAAATAATTTTGCTAATAATATTATTTATACCAATAAATATTTTTGCATTAGAAACACCAGAATTGAATAGTAATAAATTTATTATATATGATATCACTTCAAAAGAGGTATTAAATGAGTTTAAAGCCTATGAAAATACAAGTATAGCTAGTTTAACAAAAATAATGACTACAATTACAGCAATAGAAAAGATTAATGATTTAGAAAAAAGTATTACTATAACTAGTGAAATGTTAAATAATATTTATTGGAATGCTTCTCTAGCAGGATTAAAAGTAGGAGATACATTAACATATAAAGATTTATTATATGCAAGTATTCTACCAAGTGGTGCGGATGCTACTCATGCTCTTGCATAT
>CAOJKG010000076.1 GCA_948437815.1 uncultured Mycoplasmatota bacterium | reverse complement strand
GTATCTCTAACTTCACGAGTTTTCTCACCAAATATTGCATGTAATAATTTTTCTTCACTAGTAAGTTCTTGCATACCTTTTGGTGTAACTTTACCAACTAAGATGTCGCCTTCTTTAACCTCAGTACCTATTCTAACAATACCATTAGAATCTAAGTTTTTACGAGCTTCTTCTCCAACATTTGGAATATCTCTTGTAATTTCTTCAGGTCCAAGTTTTGTATCACGACAATCTATATCATAGTGATCAATATGTAAACTTGTATAAACATCATCTTTAACTAAATTTTCATTTAATATTACAGCATCTTCATAGTTATAACCATTAAATGTCATGAAGGCTACTGTCATGTTTTTACCAAGAGCTAGTTCTCCTGATTCAGTAGATGGTCCATCTGCGATTACTTCCCCGCGATGTACTTTTTCACCCTTCTTAACTAAAGGATGATGATTTAAAGCTGTTGAAGCATTTGTTCTTTCAAAATCTGCTAAATAATAAGTATCTTTCCCCTTAGCATTTTTAACGATAATTTTCTTACCATCAGCATATTCAACTACACCATCAGCTTTACAAACAACAGTTGAACCAGAATCTCTAGCTGCAATATGTTCTACACCTGTACCAACTATTGGAGATTCACTAGTAATAAGAGGTACTGCTTGACGTTGCATGTTTGAACCCATTAGTGTACGATTAGCATCACTATATTCAAGGAAAGGAATACAACTTGTTGTAATTGAAACGATTTGACTAGGAGCTACGTCAACAAAGTTAACCACTTCTCTTTTAGCCATAACGTTATCACCATTTAAACGGCATAAAATTTCATCATTAACAATTTTATTATTTTTATCTAAATCAACAGTTGCTTGACTAATATAATAATCATGTTCTTCATCAGCAGTCATATAAACTATTTCATCAGTTACAACTCCATCTACTACTTTACGATAAGGAGTCATAATAAATCCATATTCATTAATTTTAGCATAACCTGCTAAAGATGTAATAAGACCGATATTTTGACCTTCTGGTGATTCAATAGGGCAAATACGACCATAGTGTGAAGCATTAACGTCACGAACATCCATACCAGCTCTATCTCTTGATAAACCACCAGGTCCTAAAGAAGATAAACGTCTTTTATCTGTAAGTTCTGCAATCGGATTAATTTGGTCCATGAATTTTGATAATTGTGAACTACCAAAGAATTCTTTTAAAGCTGCTGTTACAGGTCTAATATTAATTAATGTTTTAGGCGTAACTGAATCTAACTCTTGAGTAGTCATTCTCTCACGAATAACTCTTTCCATACGAGACATACCAGTTCTAAATATATTTTGGATTAATTCTCCAACTTGACGAACACGTCTATTACCTAAGTTATCAATTTCATCAGTATTTCCGATATTATCATGTAAATTTAAATAATAAGATATTGAAGCATAAATATCTGGAATAGTAAGACGTCTAACATCTGTAGATGGATCATTACCAATAATTTTAACAACTTGTTCTGGATTTTCTTTACCATATACAAGTACTTCTTGAATCATATTATATTCATCAAGTTCTTCATTTGTAATAGTTTTCTTTAAATTATAACCATTAGCAAATATTGGTTTTAAAGTTTCTAATATTTCTTTAGTAACTACTGTACCTTTACTAGCTACAACAGTTTTACCATCTTTAATATCTTCTGCTAAAGTACAACCAAGTAAACGATCAACAACATTTAATTTTTTATTAAATTTATAACGTCCAACTTTAGCTAAATCATAACGGAATCTATCAAAGAATCTAGTTACTAATTGGTTCTTACTACTATCTAAAGTAGCAGGTTCACCAGGTCTAAGCTTTTCATAAATTTCAATTAAAGCTTCATCAGTATTTCTTGTGCTATCTTTTTCAATAGTATTAGTTAAATAATCATTCTCTCCAAATACTGAAGTAATATCTTCATCATTAGAAAGACCTAAAGCACGTAAGAAAGTAGTAACAGGAACTTTTCTTGTTCTATCAATTCTAACATACATAATATTACGAGCATCAAGCTCATACTCTAACCATGTACCTTTATTAGGAATTACTTCACCTGAAATAATTCTACGTCCATTTTTATCAATTTCTCGTTTAAAATAAATAGATGGACTACGTACTAATTGTGATACAATAACACGTTCTGCTCCATTAATAATAAATGTTCCAGAATCAGTCATTAAAGGCATATCACCAAGGAATATTTCTTGTTCTTTAACTTCACCAGTTTCATGAATAAATACTCTTGCTTGAACCTTTAGTGGTGCTGCATAGTTTACCATACGTTCCTTAGCTTCTTTAATCGAATATCTAGGCGTATCAAAAGAATACTCACCAAATTCAAGCGAAATATTACCAGTAAATGATTCTACTGGAAACAAATCACCAAATACTTCTTTGATACCAGTTTCTAAAAACTCCTGATATGATTTTTTTTGAATCTCAAGTAAATCTTGCAACTCCATAGTGTTACGACTCGTAGAGAAACTTCTTCTTTCTCTATGGTCTCCAAATTTTTTAACTTTATAAGCCACGATTTCACCCCAATATCTAAATTTTTAGTGCTTAATTTCTAGAAAAAAACAAATACGTCACCAATTTAAAATTGTAGCAGCAAAAAACTATCATGTCAATGCTTTTTAGCAACAATTATAAAAAAACCTTTGCTTTTTTCTACTATATCTATTTTATAAAGAGAACTAATCTCATTTATAACACTTTTAGCCCCTTGATCTTTTCTTATAACAAACCAGAGTTCACTAGTATCGCTCATATATTGACTAGCCCCTCGGAGAATCTCAAGTACAACGCTTTTACCCGCTCTAATTGGAGGATTACTAATTATCAAATCGTAAACCCCACTCACATTTTTATAACAATCACTTTCAATAAAATCAACATTCACTTTATTTAATTTAGCATTTTCTTCTGCAAGTTTAAGTGCTCTTCTATTAACATCAATACCAATACCTCTAACATCCAATATTTTAGATAATAATATACTAATAAAACCATACCCACATCCAACATCTAAAAAGCTAAAAATATTTTTATCCTTATTATATTTTAGATATGTATCTACAAGTAGTCTACTACCAAAATCAATTTTATCTTTCGAAAACACTCCATTATCACTAATAAAAGAAAGTGAAATAGAATCATAGTTATATTTTATGACTCTTCTTTCACTTCTTATATTATCATTATTAGTAAAGTATTGATTCAAATAGCTCGCACCCTTTTTCAAAGTTACTTCTAGTATATCAAAAATACCAAATTAGTCAAGTAAAATAAATTAAAAAGAATACTTTACATTTTCATTTTTTTAATAAAAATATACTCAGGGCATAAAATATAAAATCACGGTTACTTTATCACTCGACTATTAAATTGCAACTATTAGAAACTTTACCCTAAAAGTATTTTAATTTAATGTAATCTATGATAAAATTAATTTGGTGATAAAATGAAAAAAATAAAATATTTAATTGTAATCTTTCTTTTAATAATTATAGCTGGTTGTAGCACCAAAGAAAATAACAATGAAGATAAAAAATATGATAACCCTATCGTAACAATGGAAATAGAAAATTATGGAACAATCGAAATCGAATTATATCCTGAATATGCACCTAATACTGTTGCCAATTTTGTGAATTTAATTGAAAGTGGTTTCTATAATGGTAATAACTTTCATCGTTTAGCAAAAGGTTTCGTATTACAAGGAGGAGACCCTGAAGGTCAAGGCACTGGCGGACCTGGTTATTCTATTAAAGGAGAATTTAAGCAAAACGGTTATAGCAAAAACACTTTGAGTCATGATGAAGGAATAATCTCTATGGCAAGAGCTCAAGATATGGATAGTGCTGGATCTCAATTTTTCATTGTTTTAAGTGATAGTGCTAAATACTCATTAGATGGCAAATATGCAGGTTTTGGAAAAGTTACAAAAGGAATGGAAATCTTAAAAGAAATTGAATCAAAAGAAGAAGTAACTGACAACATAAGCGGCAAATTAAAAGAAAATATTACAATTACTAAAGTAACCGTAGACACTAAAGGTGCCACTTATAAGGTTGAAAAAATAAAAAAATAAGAAGTCAATGACTTCTTTTTAAATTATAAATAATAATACCATATATACAATATAAGTTATAATATAAACAATACCATTTCCTCTACTCATTTCATTTTTAGGTTTAATAAATGGAAATAATGCTAAAAATACAATTGCAATTAATAAAATTATCATTTGAATATTATAACCAGGATTATAAGTTATAGGTTTTATACTAGCTGATACACCAATTATCATAAGCATATTGAATATATTAGATCCTATAATGTTCCCAATTGCAATATCACTATTTCCTTTTATAGCAGCTGTAACACTTGTAACAAGTTCTGGCAAACTCGTTCCAATAGCAAGTATAGTAAGACTAATTATAGCATCACTAATATTAAACAACTCAGCTATTTCCACTGAATTATCTACAACAAAATCTCCTCCATATTTTAAAGCTATAATCCC
>CAOJKG010000075.1 GCA_948437815.1 uncultured Mycoplasmatota bacterium | reverse complement strand
TTCATAAATTTAGAATAACTAATATCATTCATACGGCAAGCTGCATTAATTCTTGTAATCCAAAGTTTACGAAAGTTTCTTTTATTAGCTTTTCTATCACGATAAGCATATTCTCCACTATGGAATAATTGTTCTTGAGCTGTTTTAAATAATCTGTGCTTACTACCAAAGTAACCTTTAGCTTCTTTTAATACTTTTCTTCTTCTGTTTTTTGCAACAGTTCCGCCTTTAACTCTTGTCATGTTTTAAACCTCCTATATGAAATCCTTTAATCTCTTAGCTTGTCCATCTGCTAAAACACCTTTGTTTCTTCTTTGACGAACTTGTTTAGCTGAATCCTTATTTGTTTTATGATTTCCATTTCCTTGTTTGTAAGTTAATGTATTATTTTTCTTTTTTGTTAAAACTTTACTACTTGCTTTATGAGTTTTTTGTTTACACTTTGCCATTTTTAATTCCTCCTACTTGTTTTTATTAGGTGCGAGTAACATAAACATTTGTCTACCTTCAAGTTTAGGTTGAGCTTCAATTACTGAAACTTCTTCTAAAGCTTCTGCAAACCTAAGTAAAACTTCTTTACCTAATTCTGGTCTTGCCATTTGGCGACCTTTAAAACGAATAAATGCTTTAATACGATGTCCTTTAACTAAATAATCTTTAGCATTTCGAACACGAGTATCAAAATCATGTATGTCAATAGTTGTTGATAAACGATATTCTTTTACTTCTTTGTTTGTTTCTCTTTGCTTCTTTTGTTGTTCTTTTAATTTTTTCTGTCTTTCATAGCGATACTTGTTGTAATCCATAATTTTTGCAACAGCCATATTGCCATTATCATTCATTAAAACTAAATCTAAACCAGCATATCTTGCGAGTGTTAAAGCATCATCTAATTTCTTTTGCCCCATTTGCTCACCATTTGGGCCAATAACCATCATCGTATCTGCTTTAATTTGCTCATTAATCGGTAACTCCTTATTCATATTTGCCTTTCTCTTGCACCTCCATAATTAAAAAGGTAGAATATCCCTATTCCACCTAAAAGACTTATTATAAACTTCATAACTGGCCTTTTACCTATGAACTCATATTCATCAGGTGGAATAAAATTCGCTTTCCTTCTTAAATTTCTCATTAATTATATAACTATTTTATGTATTTGTCAAATAAAAATTAATCTTTTTTACTTTTAACTCTTCCCATATTCAAATTATTTAATATTTCATTTAATCTAACTTCAAATTCTTCAACACTTCCATTATTTAAAATATAATAATCTGCATATGCAATAGGTCCACCTTTATCAAGATTTTCTATTTCCGAAATATCCCTATACATAGCCTCTTCATTAGTAAAGGGCCTTACATCTCTTTTAGCTAATCTTTCATAACGAATAAATTTATCTGCAATAACGCAAATAACTGTTATGGCATCACCAAATTCATCTTTTAATATTTTAAGTTCATCCCAAGAATACAAACCATCAAGTACCACATTAGTATCCTTAGATAACTCTTTTATTTTAGGTAAAAGTACTTTGGCATAAGCACCCATACCTAGTTCACTTCTAAGTCTCTCTCTCATCATTTTTTCATTTAATGGAGTTACATCCAATCCTTCTTCTTTTAGTTTTTCCATAGTAACCCCACCAAAATAAACTTTTTGATAACCAATATTTTCTAAAAATTCACAAGCAACAGACTTACCTACTCCACACATTCCTACAATCGCAATAATTTTATTCATGCTTTCACCATCCTTAAGCTTATTATATCAAACAAAAACAAAATAAAAAAGATTAATTAGCTTAATCTTTCTTTAACAAGCTTACTAACTAAAGACATATCTGCATTAGTTATTTTTGCATTTAATTCCTTCATTATTAAACCCATGTCTTTCATACTAGTAGGTTTAACAACATCAAAAACCTCATCGATAACTTTTATTATTTCTTCTTCAGTCATTTCTACAGGCAAATAAACATTTAAAATTGCAACTTCTTTTTCTAAAGATTCAACTTCATCTTGCTTATTATATTTTTGATATTCTACAACACTATCTTTTCTTGTTTTAACTTGTTTTTTTATTACTTTTATTACTTCCTCATCAGTTAATTCATGATCTTTACTTACAGCCTTAGCTTCTAAAAGTAAAGCACTTTTTAACATTCTCAATACTGATAATTTAAACTTATCACCATTTTTCATAGCTTCTTTTAAATCTTCAGATATTTTATTATTCATTATAATCACCCTTAATAATTTTTATGCTTTCTCGCATTTCTCATTTGTTCTTTCTTTTCATTTCTTCTACGAACGCCTGGTTTCTCATAATGTTTTTTCTTTTTTAACTCAGAAGGGACACCGCTACGGGCGAATTTAGTCTTAAACTTTTTGATTGCGCCATCAACGTTTCCATTTTGAACTACTACTTTAGTCATTTTATAAATCCCTCCCTTCATTTATCAATGTATAGTATAACACCAAAAAAATCTAATTACAAGTAAATTAAATAGTTTTTTTAACGATTTCTTTAAGAGTTTTCACTATAATCAACTATCTCAATATGATAATCTTGAAGTTTAATTTTAATATCATTTTTAAGAGCATTTAAAAACCTTTGTTTATAGGTATTTACCATTAAAGTAGTAAGCATCATCAAGATAAAAACTACAAAGAAAGAATACACCATATACATGGAAGCAAACCCTCTCTTTTTCAAAACTATCAACTCCTTTTAAAATTATAACAAAAAAGAGTTTAATTTAAAACCCTTTTTCATTTATTAGCAATAATTTTTAGTTTTGCCTCTACGAAGTGTAGAACCAATCTTTCTTCCAAAATCAAAGATTGTTTTAAAAGCAGAGATAACAGCATTTACAAGCGCTGCACTTACTCCACCATAAACTTTTTGAAGTTCTATATTATCTAATTTCATTAGCACTTCTCCGGATGGATATATCCATAAATTACAGACCCAATAAATGTTAATCCAGCTGCAATTCCAAGTCCTAAGAACTTAAGAACAGTCCATCCTCCTCCTGTAATATTAGATAAATCATTAATACTAATATTTCTCATTATTTAATGCCTCCAAAAACAACCTTAAATTTTTTTATAACATTAACCATACTAATAAATAAACTTGTAAAAGTAGTAACTATATTACCTCCACCACAAGCTATTAATTCATTTTTACTTAATTTTCCCATTCTATCTACATCCTTTCTTAAAAAATTGAATTAATAAATTTTTTTAATAATCTTTGTTTATTATAGCAAAAATTAAGCTCAACAATTTCTTTATCTTCCAAACCATATATATTAGTAAAAGTATATAAATAATAACTAATTACATTTTCTTTATCTATCTCTATAGTTTTAGATAAGATGTTAGGTTTTATATATTTCTTGTTAAATTTAATTTTTTGAATATCTATATTTGTAGGAATAGCCACAATTATTTTGCAATTTTCTCTACAATTTACATATCCTCGAGTCAAATAGTGATCATAAACTTCTACTTTTAAAGATATAGCTAAAACAATTAATAAAAGAAGAATAAACATAATTGAAACAAGAAATAAATTTTTAGGTTTTTTTCTTAAAAATGCTTGTTTATTCTGAAATAAGTTTTCCATTTAACTCACCCATATCTAAAATCTGTGTAAACTTACTACTCACATCTTTATGAGAAACATAAATAAGTGTACTTGTAGGATAATATTTTTTAATATCTTCTATAATATCTAACTCTAAATCAAAATTTACTTCACTCAAAGCTTCATCTAAAATGAGTATTTTTGCTGGCTTTAAAAGACCTCTAGCAAGTATTATTCTTTGTAGTTCACCACCACTTAAATTATTTTGCATTGCATTAATGATTGATTCATATCTATTAGGTCTTTTTTCCACTATAGATTCTATTCTACAAACTTCCACTACTTTTTTGAAGTCCTCATCTTTAACTTTTCGAAAGCATAGAATGTTATCTCTAATTGTTCCTGTAATAAGTTTTTCATTTTGACCCACATAAAGTATATTTTTTAAAGTAGTGCCTAAACTATAATCTGCCTCATTTATTCCCCCGATTTTTATTGTCCCATTTATATCTTTAGGATAAGCAAGCATATTACATATAGTACTTTTACCACTGCCACTTGGGCCCTTTAAAAAAACTTTATCACCCGTATCAATTTTAAAATTTACATTCTTTAAGATATCAGTAGTATTATATTTAAAAGAAACATCTATAAATTCAATACTATAACTATCAATTGTTTTAATACCTGTTTCAAAATTATCACCTTCAATATTTATAAATTCTGACAATTTGCTAAAAGTTGCTTTTAAATAATTAAACTTTGGTATTAAGTCTATACAATCTTGAATAGGATTAATAAAATAAAACATTAAACTTTGAAAAGTAATAAGTGAAAGAAGTTCTAGTTTACCATCTGCAATCATCAAAATACCAATACTAATAACTAAAAAAGTTCCCAATTCATAAATAAATTCTTTAATAAAAGAGACGTTATTTAAAGTAGACTGCGTTTTAAAATTACTTTTAAACA
>CAOJKG010000074.1 GCA_948437815.1 uncultured Mycoplasmatota bacterium | reverse complement strand
CACAAGTTAATTTATGAACTTTTTTATTTGTTGCACTTATTATTATAATTTATTATTCATTAATAATTAAACTTGTAGTTGTAATAAGCATACTTGCAATAGAAACAGCATTTATTAAAGCTTCTTGAATAACTAAATATGGATCAATCACTTGAGTTTCAGAAATATTTTCCCATTTATCAAGAGCTACATTAAAAATACTTTTATAGTTTTCTTTTTTTATTTTTTCTTCAATATCTAAATAATCAAGTCCAGCATTTTTAAGAATTAGTTCCAAAGGATTTTTAAGAGCATTTTTCCAAATTTCACAAGCATAATTGTTACTATCAAGCATATTAGCAATTTGTAATAAACTAATACCACCACCAGTTACAACACCTTGATTAGCAACAGATAAAGCACATAATGCATCTTCAAGGCGCATTCTTTTTTCTATTCCTTCAGTTTTAGTAGGTGCACCTAATTTTATTTCAGCTGTACCATTAGAAAACATAGCTTTTCTTTTTTCATAAAAATCTTTTTCTAAATCATTAGTCATATTTTTTGCTTGTTTTATCAAGTTTTCTAAATAGTTTTTTATTTTTTTTGTAGCTTTAAAACTAATTGTTATTTTATCATTATTTATTTCAATATTATCAACGATACCTATATCTTTACTAGTTATATCATTATCAAATTCAACAATTTTAGCTCCTGTAATACACTCTATATCTTTTAATGTTTCATAAACATGTATACCATAATCTTCTATTTTTAATAAACAAATATTAATATTCGTTGTTAGAGTTAAGCTCACTAATTCTTGAACTGCACTTTCTTCAAAATTATTAGCAACTATCACTAAATCTTGTTTGTTAGCTAAAATATCATTTAAAAGAAAACTAATAGATTCCAAACTTACAAAAGTGGTATTCATTAATAATACATAAGGATTTTTATATTTTAATATATTTGATTCTCTTAAAAAATAAGGTGAAGCGAGAGTAACATCAAAAGAGTAACCTTTTAAATAAGAAATAGAAGATTTATTTGAGGAGATATCTTTAATAATTATTGCTTCTTTACTTTTAACTTTTCTAGTTGCTTGATAAGCAAGAAAACCCAACTCTTCATCATTAGCAGATATTAAAGCTATATTTTTTAAGTCAACATTTGAAGGTTTTCTTTTTAAAGTTTCTAGTTCTTTTAAAATAATATTTAATACTTTATCTAGTTCTTTTTTTAATAAAATAGGGCTTTTACCATTTTTTAAATATTCTAAACTTTGGATATAAAGACTTTCTAATAAAACAAGGGTAGTGGTAGTTCCATCACCAACCACATCATTAGTTTTAATTGAAGCTTCTTTAATAATTTCTAAAATAGTACCAATAACTTCATCATCACTTTCGATATTTTTAGCAATAGTAACACCATCATTAGTAATAAAAGGTGAAAAGTTAGAATGGTCTATTAAAATATTATTTCCTTTAGGACCTAAAGTTTCTTTTACAGTTCCACATAAAATATTAATACTTTCTAAAATTTTTTCTTGTAAATCTTTTCCACTAACAATTTTTTTCATAATTCTTCACTCACTTCCGTTATATATTTCCAATATTTTTTAGGCATAAAATTTCTTCGACATCTGTCATTTTTTCTTTCTTTAATTCCAATCGTTTTATAAAAAGTTTTCCATAGTGTTTCATATTCTTGTTCATTAGTACTTTCTTTAGGGTCAATCAGTTGAAATTCTTCTTCATTTAAAATTTTAAATCGTTTTTTATCATATATACTTATTATTTTTCTTTTTTTATCTTTTATAATCCAAAATTCATTTTTTAATCTTTTAGCAAAATGGCAAGAAAGTAAAAAGAGGATATCATTTGTTGGTTCTATTTCTGCATACAGTACATTTCCTTCAAGTTCCTTAAATCTAAGAAATCCTTTCATTTTATGAGCTTCACGTCTAACATAACCAGAAATTCTTAAAACTTCACTTACACATTTTAAATTACGATAATAAATAATATTATGATGATATTTTAAGGCATTATGAAAAAAGTAATAAAGGATAAGCTCTTTATTTTCTTCGTTAGACAAAAAGACATAATGCATAAGTAATAAAGCTTTAATTCCAAAAGAACGAGTAATCTTATCTATTATTTTTTCATCATTAGGAATAGATAGAGAAATAATATTTTCGAATAAAGAAAGGGAATAATCTTCAGTTTTGATATTATTAGGTTTTAAATTATTTTTTAAAAGATATAAAATAGTATTTAATAAACTTATAAAATCACCTTCATAAATATATACATTATTCATTAAAATAACCTCAATTGCTCACTATTCATAGAACTTATATTTTTTTCTTCTAATAAAACATTTCTTTCAATAAAACTTTTATTAAAAAACTCACTATTAATTGCATATTTACCATCACATAAAATAAAATATTTTGCTCTTTTTAAAACAACACCCATTCTTTTTAAATCTTCAAAATGAATAGTAAAATTCTTCCGTGAACTTATAATTCTTTGAGCAGATTTCACACCAACACCTGGTATTTTAAGCAAATCATAATATGAGCAAGAATTAATTTCTTTTGGAAACTCATCTAAATGTCTCAAAGCCCAATCAGCTTTTGGATCAAGGAGAATATTAAAATTTGGATTAGCGTTATCCAGTAAATCAGTTATCTTAAAATTATAAAAACGTAGTAGCCAATCAGCTTGATAAAGTCTATTTTCACGAACTAAAGGAGGATGTTCTAAACTAGGTAATAAATTATCTTTATTAATTGGTACATAAGCAGAGTAAAAAACTCTTTTTAGATGAAAATTATTATATAAACTAGAACTTTTACTCATAATTTGTAAATCCGTTTCTTTAGTAGCCCCAATAATCATTTGGGTACTTTGACCAGCTGGAACAAATTTTTTACTTTTATTATTTTTAACATATTCCATAATTTGAGTTACACTTTTACTTTTTTTATTAGGAGCAAGTAGTTTTAAACCATTTTCAGTAAGAAGTTCAACATTAGCGCTTAATCTATCAACAAGTAAACCTAGTTCATTTAAAAGTTTAGGACTAGCTCCAGGTATCGCTTTCGCGTGTATATAACCATTAAAATGATATTTATTACGTAATAAAGAAACAGTTTTTATTAAAAGCTGCATAGTATAATCAGGACTTTTAATAATACCAGAACTTAAAAATAAACCCTCAATATAATTTCTCCGATAAAAATTTATAGTAATAGTACATATTTCTTCTGGCGTAAAAATAGCTCTTTTAATATTGTTACTTTTTCTATTCAAACAATATTTACAATCAAAAATACAACAATTAGTTAAAAGAATTTTTAAAAGAGAAATACATCTACCATCTGATGCAAAAGAGTGACATATCCCTGATAAAGCCGCGTTACCAAGACCATTACCATTATTTTTTCTATTACTCCCACTAGAAGAACAAGAAGCATCGTATTTAGCGCTATCAGCAAGTATCTTTAATTTTTCTTGTAACTCCATATTAATCACCATTAATATTATAACACAAAATTCATTTTTTACAAACGTTTGTTTACAAAAAATATTGGTAGTTTTTACTAAAAAATTAAAGATATAATTTTATAAATAAAAAAATAATCTACATAATATTTTTAATTTTTTTAGAAGCTTAAAATATTGATTAACTTTACAATTTAATGTATAATTAAATAAAAAAAGGCAGGAATGAAAAAATATGGAAAAAGTTTTGAGTTTAGTTAGAAAGTATAAAGAAAAAATAACTTTAGCATCTATGTGTGGCTTAATAATTATTATATCCTTATTATTTATAGGAATATCTTTAAAATCAAATAATAACATATCATTTGGTAGTGTTAGCCTAAATTTACCAAAGCAAAAAGATTTCATTTATTTGTCTGATATTCCTTATGACAAAAATAATTCTAGTACTGGTTGGGGTCAAGTAACATTAGATAAAAACTTAGACACTAAGTACAACAAAGGATTAATAACCTTAATAGTTGATGGGCAACCAAAAAGCTTTTTAAAAGGTATCGCAGCTCATGCCACAAGTACAGTTGTTTATGACATAAGTGGTTTAGGTTATGATTACTTCTCTACATATTATGGAGTTGATGCCAGTCGTGGAAGCGCTGGTAATGGTGTAAAATTTTCAATATACACTTCTACTGATGGAGTAAATTGGGATTTAGAAACTTTAGTATCTCCTCCTGTAAAAAAGGGAAACACTGAAGCAGAATTTATCAAAATTAATATAAGCAATAAAAACTATATTAAATTATATGCCAATAGTAATGGTAATTTAGATGGAGACCATGCTGTATATGCTAATTCCAAGTTATTTAAAGAAGGATATGATGAAGAAGCTAGTGAAGCTCCATATAGTTTTATAAAGACTTTAGAAGAATACGACAATATTTTAGCCAATTCTTCATATGATGAATTATTAACAACAAAAGAAATGACATTATTACAACGTAAATTTGTTAAATCATTAGAATATGATATGTTACAAGCAATGGCTCATATTAGTGAAGAAAATAGGGAAGCAATAGAATGGATATTAACTGACAAAGAGGCTTTAAAATATTATATAACAG
>CAOJKG010000073.1 GCA_948437815.1 uncultured Mycoplasmatota bacterium | reverse complement strand
AATAATAATAATAATAATAATAATAATAATAATAATAATAATAATAATAATAATATTTTACTTAGACTTAATTTTTTGTCAGTAGTAAATTTAGTTTAATTTTTAGTTGGGCTAAATTATTTAATCTATATTTAGGAATAGATTAATAGGCTACTAAATAAATTTAAAAAACAAATAACTTTATTATAAATCTTTTATTTATTAAACCAATTTTATTATTATAAAGTAGTATCCAGAAAAAAAATTGTTAACTACCTCGCCGCAGAGCAGCGGGGCTTTTACCACAATAATTTAGTCTTTGAAACTTCGTAACAAATCCTAAATTATTGTATAAAATCTTTTGGTGTTAATCTTCCTATTTTTCTCATTTCTTGTGTTTTTAATTTTTTAAAAACTTCAATGATTCTATTATAACTACTTTTCATTTGTTTACCACCATTTTATATTCTTTTATTTAAGTTTAAATTAAATTAAAAATAATAGCAATTTCTACTATTATTTCTTTAGTTGATGGCATTGCCTCATAAGGTGTGCGAGTTTAAAACTTAATTGAACATTTGAAATTAAATTATCTACAGCTATTAGGAATTATATACAATTTTCATCTATGCTACTAAAAATAATATCTTTAAATTTTCCTATTAAAAATAGGCTCATTAACTATTATTTTTTTATTGTCATAATCAACAATAGTTTCAGCATCATATGGTAATATACATCTAGGTACAGAATGGCCAAAATTAATATTATACATAACAGGTGTCGAAAGATCTACAAATAGTTTTTTATAAACCTCTTTATATTCATCATAATATACTTCATCAATAGGCTTACCAATAATTATTCCTCTTACTAAACTTAAAATATCTTTGTTTTTCAATTCAATTAACATAGTTTCCAACATTTTTGGAGTAGGACGTTTTTCTGAAGTTTCTAAAAATAATATTTTTTCTTTCCATTCTTCATTAGTGGGAAGTATTTGATATTTTTTATAAACAGATATTATATCTCCATTTCTAGTTCCTGTTAAAGCATCATATATACTTTCTATACAACCACCATACAATTTTCCTGTAACTATACCAGTACCATTTAATATTTCAAATCCATGTATTTCTTTATGAACTATTCTTGGCTTTCCCAATTCATTCAAGCCATAACTTTCACGGTCATTGTACCATATGGCACTTGATGTTATTTGAAAACTATCTTCATCTATAAAAAACTTTTCAAAATATTCTTTTGTATAAGGCAACATTTCATTGTCTAATTCTGCTAAATCAGTTAATAAACAAGGTCCATAAAATGTAGAAAGCCCTAATTTATTCAGCATTAAATGATTATTTGTAGTATCAGAAAATCCAGTAAATATTTTAGGCTGTTTTATAACTGTTTCTTTAAATTCTTCATCATCCATTAAATAAGGAATCAATTTATATGAGTCGTCTCCACCAATTGCAGTAATAATTGCTTTAATTGATGGATCAATAAATGCTTGTTTTAAGTCTGATGCTCTTTCTTCTGGGTGTTCTGCTAGATACTTTAAATCTTTAAGAGCATTAGGCATTATAACTGGTTCTAATCCAAACTCCTGCAATCTTTTTATACTGATTTTTAATTCGTGTTTACAAGATGGCATACCTAGTAAACCTTTTGATAAACTAACTATTGCAATTTTATCTCCTTTTTTTAATGGTTTGGACTTAATCAAAATAAATCACTCCTTCTTTATCTAATATTATATCATTTTTTATAGCATTTTAATAGTACATTAAGAGTTAAGATATGGCAGTCGCATAAAAAATAGTATTGACAATCTAATCTCAATAAATTAAGAGATTAGTCAAAAATATTCATATTACAAACTTCATGTACCAAAATTTACTAAATTGAGTTTTTCATAAGTTTTATGAGTTTAATTTACAATATATTTTTGTCTATAATTCTAAGTTTAATTGTATTCCCAACAATTATTCTTTAATCTTACTTTTAAACTAACACTTTATAACTTTTTTGTTTCGTCTTAATATAATATATATCCCTAATTCAAATTGTGTTATCCATACTCTTACCATATATTTTTTATTTTATCTTTGAATTATTATTTAAAGTATTAAAAGTTTCAAAAAATGCTGAACTATCATATATATTTCCTAGATTTGTTGTATTAGCTAATAAAAACCCATTTTTATCACAGAATGTTTGGTGTGTATATGCAAAACATTTTTCTTTTTCTGCTTTATGAGAGCATCCACTTTCAGTATCTGTCAAACTTTCTTTAATATGTTTAGTTTCAACGTTTTCAATAACTTTTCCTATTTCTAATACCAAATTTTTATCTTTATTTATAAGGAATAAAGCATTATTAAAATTGATTTATATTTTTATCCTGATAAAGTTTATTAGGATATTTATTAAGAAAGAAAGTAAAATTGATGACTGACTTATAGCAAAAAGCAAAAAAACAAGCGCATCATATTAAATACTATGAACTTGTTTATAAATTAAAAACTCGCTTTACTATTTCTAGTGTGCGAGTTTAAACCTCAATGGAGCGGGTGATGGGAATCGAACCCACGTTATCAGCTTGGAAGGCTGAAGCTCTACCATTAAACTACACCCGCATTTGTGTAGGCACTTTAAATTATAGCAGATTTTAAACAAATTGCAAGTATTTTGCCTACCTTTTTTATATTTTATGCTATTTTTTACTATTTATATACTTTTCGACTTCTTCTTTGTCATCAAAATGAACTTTTTCTCGACCAAGAATTTGATAATCTTCATGACCTTTTCCTAACAATAAAACTACATCATTATCTTCAATCATATCTAAAGCCCTGATAATTGCTTCTTTTCGGTCTAAAACAACCACATAATTATCTGTTTTAACACCTTCTAATATGTCATCCATAATTTTTTGTGGATCTTCCGTCCTTGGATTATCACTAGTTAAAACAACAAAGTCACTATTTTCAACAGCAATTCTCCCCATAATCGGTCTTTTAAGTGGGTCTCTATCGCCACCACAACCAACTAAAGTAATCACTCTACCTTTTTTATTCTCACTAAATGCCTTAATGATTTTGAAAACAGCATCAGGGGTATGAGCATAATCAACAACAGCTATACCCTTATTAACTTTAATCTGTTCACATCTTCCTCTTGGCGGATAAATCTCTTTCGTAATCTTTAAAACATCCTTAATATTAACACCCATTTCAGTAATAAGTCCTAAAGCAGTCAAATAATTATAAACATTAAAATTACTCTTCAAATTAGTTTCTATTTCATAGGATGTTCTCTTATATTCAAAATTAATATTTGTACCATTTTCGGTATCCGAAAAATCCACTATCTTAATATCATTACCTTTATAACCTAAAGATACAACCTTATCATAATCAATTTTATCCCCATATTCATCATCAACATTGACAATATAACTACCCTCTAATTGTTTTAAAAGTAAATTCTTTGCTTTAAAGTAATTATCCATTGTCTTATGAAAATCCAAATGGTCTTCTGTTAAATTAGTAAATGCTGCTACTTTATATTTCAATCCCTTAACTCTTTCAAGAACTAAAGAGTGGGATGATACTTCCATAATGACATTTGTACATCCTTTATCTTTTGCTTCTAAAAGTAGCTCATACAAATCCACTATATTTGGAGTTGTATTAGGTAATTCTCTACTTTCGCCATTACAATAAAATCCTATTGTCCCAATATAAGCAGTCTTAATTCCTAATTTATTTAATATTTGATAAGTCAAATAACAAGTTGTTGTCTTCCCATTAGTACCTGTAACTCCCATGATATTAAGTTCATTTACTTCTTCACTATAAGTATCACTAATATAATTTTTTACCCATTCTTCACTACTATCTACGACAAGAGTTTCAACTTTATAATTTCCATGCTCACAAACAATCTTCTCTGCTCCATTTTGGATAGCTTGTTCTATAAAATCATGACCATCTACTCCACTACCTTTAATAGCGACAAAGATATCCCCTTTTTCTACTTTTCTTGAATCAATCTTAACTTTTATCATTACTTCTCACCTCATACTATAATTATATACTTTTTCTAAATAAATTGTACTCTAAATTTAAAATCCTGGAAAATGTCTCAATCCTTCTTCTAAAGCCATTGTTTCTCTATAAAGATAATTTCCATAATCAAAACTCTTAAATAAATCTAATAATTCTTTTTCTTTTTTTAAATGTTCTAATCCCTTGCTATAATCTCCAAAACTAATATTATTTTCTAAACTATCATCATTACTAATTTGATATTCTTTTCCGTTATAAGTAAATAAAATCTTATCTTTAGAAAAACTTTCTATTTGAATATTACTAGTGTTTTCTAACAATCCATTTATATTTAAGGTTTCTAATATAAACAAAATTGTTAAAATATTACTTTCATCTTCAACACCATACATATCATTCATTGGAGTATTATAAGGCATTAAAGTAATATCTAAAAAACTATTTTCATTAACAATTATATTATTACTTTCTAACTCTTTCTCATACTTCTTGGCAAGATTAAATAACTTAACCCTTATTTCATTACCAGTACAAAGTTCTTTTTCTTCCTTTTTAAGTTTATTTACTATATTAATATAGTAATTGCTTACTTCTTTAGAAGT
>CAOJKG010000072.1 GCA_948437815.1 uncultured Mycoplasmatota bacterium | reverse complement strand
CTTGTATTTGTACTTATGATATTCCAAGAGAAATTTTGAATTTATATAGTGGAGTAGGTCAGTATGTTGATTTTATTAATTTTAAAGAAAGATGTTATGCCATAGAGTTTGCTGTTCCTGCAAAAGAATTACAAACGACTTATTTAAAAAGAGTAGATATGTTGCTGCAATATATTGATTATGAAGATTTTCTTAGTGGAGATATTTCACCAGAATTATATGAAACAATATATGATAGTTCTAAACCATTTTTAAGAGAAAGAAAAAAGGAAGAGTGTTCTTCCTAGTTATTATTGTTATTTCCCCAGCTCCAGCCAGCACCAATAATGATTACAAGCAATATGAATAAAACTATCCAGATAGCAGCTCCTATACCATATCCACTAGTGTATCCAGCATAACTTGCACCTGTGTTACAACAAGGTTGGTATCCACCATAACCGCCACCATAGTAGCCATTATTTCCATAATAATACATATTTATACCTCCTTTATGTATCTAATATAGTTTACTCATTTAGGCAATTTTTTGACACTTATAAAATCTAATTTTTAAAAAATATTCACAAGTTTCATTCTTTATGTTAAAATTATGATAGGGTGAGCCTAATGAAAAAGATATTTGGAAAGATGGATATTTGGTTATTAATCTTAATGCTAGTTTTTAGTATCTTTGGATTAATCATGATTTTTTCAGCTTCTAGTGTTTCAACTGTTCTCCGTTATAATGTTCCTCAATATCATTTTTTCTTGCGACAAGCAATATTTTTAATTAGTTCATTTATTGCAGGATTTTTAATTGTTATAAGATTTCCAACAAGCAAATATAAATATTTGACTCCTTTAGCAATACTTGCAATAATAGTAGCATTAATTGGATTACTTGTTTATGGAAAACTAACTAATAATGTACGTTCTTGGTATGATTTAGGTTTTTTTGCTTTACAACCTAGTGAGTTTGCTAAATCGATTGTAATTGTCTTTTTAGCAGTTTCTTATAGTAGATTAGAAAAAATAAAAAATGTTAAAATAGAAACATATTTAATACCAGCAGCAATAGGCGGAGTAGTTGCTATATTAATTGCCCTACAGCCTGATTTTGGTACTTTTGCTATATTAAGTGGAATAATTTTCTTTGTTTTTATTAGTATTCCTTTTGTAAGAAAAAACTTTGGAAAGATTCTTAAAGTTTGTACGATAATAGGAATAGTAGGAGTAGCTTTTTTAATGTTTAGTGGGAAAGAACTTCTTAACTCAAGACAATTACAACGTTTTCAATTTAAAGAACCTTGTAATAGATATACAGAAGATACGGGCTATCAAGTTTGTAATGGGTTTATTGCTATTCATAATGGCGGTTTATTTGGAGTGGGTCTTGGAAATAGTAGTCAAAAATATTTATATTTACCAGAAAGCCATACCGATTTTATTTTTCCAATTATAGTGGAGGAACTCGGAGCTTTAGTTGGGGTATTAATTATTATAGGTTATGTAATTATGCTTTATAGGATCTTTAGAATAGCTAAACAAGCTGAAAACTTAAGACTTAGTATTTTAGCTTATGGAGTGTTTTTATATCTATTATTTCATATTTTAGTTAATTTGCTTGGAATTCTTGCTTTAATTCCACTTACAGGAGTACCTCTGCCTTTTCTTAGTTATGGTGGTTCATTTACAGTTAATATTGTAGTAATGTTATTTGTAGTTCAAAGAGTTAATATTGAAAATAAAACAATAAAAGCTAAAAGAGAAATGGCAAATTTGACTAATTAGGGTTAATCTATAAAATGAAGCGTTATTCTTCTTTACTGGAATGGCAGTGCTGCTGTCGTGTTCTATGTGAATTTGAATGGCAACCTCAACAACAACGGCGTGCATGGCACTATTGGTTTGCGCCCAATACCTTTTTGAAACTCATATATTTGATTAAGGTTTGGTATAGTAGTATTAAGGTACAAGATTAATCCTTAGTTTTCTTAAATAATTGATATTGATGTTTTAAATCGTGTATTTAAGGCTTTAACAATATCTTTTTTATTTTAAATATTTTGGCTCATCAATTTTGCCTAATAGATAATCAGCAGATATATTATATTTTTTACATATTTCGTATAGAAAAGGAGTTGGGATAATTCTTTTTCCTTTTTCATAAGAACATATAACAGATTTATTTGTGTTTATTTCATTTGCTAGTTTTTCTTGTGTTAGTTTCTCTTCTTTTCTAATTTCTTTTAGTCTTTGGCTCATTAATTCTATATTTATGGTAGTGCTATTTTTATAATGTTTTAAATCGCTAAAGTTAAAAATATAATCAATAGATGCATTAAAATACTCACTAACATTTATTAAGTGCTTTATTGGTATAATAACATTTTGTCTTTCATATTTTCCGTATAAATCTTTATCAATTTTTAAAAATTTTGATATATCATAGATTCTTAAATTTTTTTCTTCTCTTAAACTCTTTAATCTTTCAGTTATATTCATATATGTTTCACCACATTAATTCTCTCATAAAATATTGTTTAAATAGTCCAAACGGCAAAATAAGAAACTTTTTCTTGACTTTCTTTATAGGAAATATTATAATTTTAGTATAAATGATAAAATTCTAATATAATTGAGCGCTCATTATTTAGAACTAGAAAGTAGGGATAAATAATGCAATTTGAAAGAATAAGAAAAAATCATAAAAGAAAAATTATAATAGGAGGTTTGATATTAGTATGTATTATATCTGCGATAACTATAACAACAACAAGAGCAAAATATAGAGTAGCTCAAGATATATCACTAGTAAGAGGAAGTATAAATTACAAACCATATGATTTTAAAATAATGGCAATGTATAAAAGTGAAGATAAAACAAACTACACAGAAATAAATGAAATTCCAGGAAAGAACTATAAAATAAATGAAAGTAGAAGTTATTGTACTTTAGATAATATAAATAAAGATGGCAAAGCTAAAACATATACAAATAAATATGGAGAACATATAATAGAAAGTTTACAAAAAACAGATAAATGTTATCTTTACTTTGATAAGAACACAGAGATAGTAAAAACGATATTTGGAAATATAGAGGTAAATAACTATGAACCAGACTTTAGTCAAATAGCAACAGAAGATGAAGGAATATTCAGGAAAGAAGATGGAATATATGGAGGATTGTCATACTACTGGAGAGGAGCAGCAACAACTAATTATTTACAATTTGGAGGATTTTGTTGGCGAATAATAAGAATTAATGGAGATGGTTCAATAAGAATAATATATGATGGAAAATCGTGTCATAATAATGGAATAAGCACAATGGATAGTATAGCAAAAGCTAATGTAGGTTATAATGAAAGCTATAATCAATCAAATTATGTAGGATGGACATATGAAGAAACTAATCAAAGAACACTCTTTGGAGCACCATCAAATGCTAAAACACAATTAGAAAGTTGGTATAATAGTAATCTAGCAAGTCAAGCGTCAAAGATAGCTGATGGAAAATATTGTAATGATAGAAATGTAGGAGCAAAATATTCTGTATGGAGCGGAACTTGGGTTGCGACATGGAGCATATCTGGAACACCATTTGCTTATGCAGGAGTAGATAGGTTGTGGAATAAATATCAGCCAACATTGTCGTGTTCTTTGGAAGATTTATATACCTTAAAAGTGGGATTAATAACGGCAGATGAAGTAGAACTAGCAGGAGGAAAACAAGAAGACAATGCCTCATATTACTTATATAACGGACAGCATTACTGGACTATGTCTCCATTTAGTTGGAATGATGGCAGTCGAGCTGTTATGTTCTATGTGACAAATGGCGGTTGTCTTGGCTACTATAGTGTTATTGCAGGTGACGTAGGTTTGCGCCCAGTAATAAATCTGAAAGCTAGTACGTTGTTTGTAACAGGTGGGAATGGAACGCAATCCAATCCCTACGTAGTACAATAATAAAGGTGAGGTTTTGGTAATGAAGTTTAAGATAGAAGAAAAAGAAGAATATATCTTTCGAAATATAAGATTTAGTAAAGAATTGTTTAATGAAATAAATAAAGTAAAAGGTAATAATAGTTTTACTAAGTTTGTGATAGAAGCAATTAAATATGCAATAGATAATATGGAAGATTAAATCTTCTTTTTTATTGCTTTAGTTGATAAGTATACAACAATTATAATATCAATTATTTCAGCGATAACAAGAGAATACATACCGATATGACATAATGATAAGATAGTCATAAATATTAATTTAGCTAAAATAGCTATTAAAGTAATATACATGCAAGTTTTAGATTTGTTTATAGCTTGTAGTACGCTCATTAAAGGACCTTCTAAATAAAATAAAACAAAGAAAGGAGCTAATATTCTGATATAGTTAGATCCATCCGTGGTGTTGTAAAGGGTTAGTAAAAGTTTGTCTCTAAAAATATAAATGCTGCTTGAAAATATAAGTCCAACAATAAATGATAGAATTAAAGCTTGTTTTAGCCTTCTTTTAACCATTTTCAAGTTTTTATTAGAGTAAAACTTGGATATTTCAGGTAAAAGAGATGATGATATAGCTTGAATAAAAAATGATGGCATGGAAAGTAAAGCAATAGAATAGGCATTGTATGCTCCATATTCATTTAAAATGTAATTCATAGAATAACCACTATATAATAAAACATTAGTTAATATTATGGGCTCGA
>CAOJKG010000071.1 GCA_948437815.1 uncultured Mycoplasmatota bacterium | reverse complement strand
ATTAAATAATAATTATCATCTAAAGATATATATTCATAACTAGGACATAAATCATAAGTGGCATTACTACTTTCTAATGTCTTTGTTTCATTATTATAAGTAATTTTATCTTTTGCGATTTTTAATTCTTTATATGTATTCTCATAATAGAACTTAATAGTTATGTTTTCTTCTTTTCTAATCTCCAGTCCTTCTAATTTTAATTTTAAAAAATCACTTTCAATGTTTTTGATTAGTTCAGTTCTTGATATCTCATCATTACTAGCATACGATTTATCATTGTTAATATTATCTAATGAGAAAATCACTTTAATTAATAATAATATTACTATAGAAACAAGCGTTATACTTATTAATAGCTCTAATATGGTTACACCTTTTTTATTCATGGTTATCACCTATTTCTATACTGGCAAAAGCTAAAATATCCTCATTATTAAACTCTAATATAAGACGATATTTATTATTACTTTTATTTGAAAGAGTGTCTAAATAATTATTTAAATTGCTTGTATATTTTTCTTTATCATAATCTTTTAAATTAATATTTGCAATATATAATTTTTTTATTTCAAGTTCATTTAATAAAGTATCACATCCTAATATATTTATTTCATTACAAGTAATCTCTTTTATATCATTGGTTTCAATATTTTGTAATGCCCCTAAACTTAAATATTCTTTCACATAATAGGCTTTATATATATTAGAAGCATTATCATATAAAATATTTTTCTTACTATTACTTAACATATTACTAAAGGTTCCATATAAAAGTAAAAGTGATACTACTAAAAAAGTTATTACTATTAATGTTTCTAATAATGCAAAACCTTTTTTCATATTATCACCCTATCTTTATTTAATTATATAGTAATTTAAATATTTTGACAAGAAAAAAGATACTATTACAATTTTATACACTGGATATAAAATATTAGTATCATATTTTTAGACTTTAGTCTTAGATAAATCTTGTATCCTAATTCTTTTATATTTAACCTTAATCAAATATGTAAGTTTTAAAAAGGATATTGGGCGCAAACCACGAGTGTTGTTCACGTTGGTGTTGCTGAGGTTGCCACTCGAATTCACATAGAACACGCGAGCATTACTGCCATTCCAGTTATACGGAGACATGCCGAATATAACAGATTTACCTTATATCAATTATACTCAATACTAATTATATTTTCAATAAATTATTGATAGTTTAATCTTTAAAGAGTTTTACTTAGGTTATATTTTTGGGTATAATATTTATAGGAAATATTTAGCTACTGGGTGTCTACCTCCAATCTATTAGAGAGGAGGTTTGATAGATGAAAACTAAAACTTTTATTATTAAAGTTTTGAAACTCATTTCCATCATTTTATTACTCCTAATCAATTTGATTATTGTAATAAAAAAATGACACCTAATATTGTTTAACCAATATTAAGTGTTTACCCAAACTAGGTAGACATTCAGTGTCCAAACTAAATGTTTCCTTTTTTTATTATATGAAGTTTCCTTCATCTATATACATATTATCATATTTGTTCTAAATTTTCAAGTAGGCATTAAAAAAGCATTTACTATGCTTCGTAAACGCTTACTTTCTTTTTGTCTCTACCTAATCTTTCAAAACGAACTACACCATTTATTTTAGCAAATAATGTATGGTCTTTACCCATTCCTACATTTGTTCCTGGATAAATCTTTGTTCCTCTTTGACGATATAGGATTGAACCTGCTGTTACAGTTTCGCCATCGCTAGCTTTTGCTCCTAATCTACGTCCGCGTGAATCACGACCATTTTGAGTAGAACCTTGAGCCTTAACGTGAGCGAATAATTGAATATTTAATTTCATAAAATTCATGGTCTTTCCTCCTTTATAATTTTGATATTTTCTTTATAAGTTAATGATAGTTCTTCTAATAAATCTATCATATTTTCTATTATAATTTTGATATTTTCTTTATTACTTAAGATATTAATTGTTAGTTTATCTTTTTCTTCAATATATTCTAAAGAATTATTTTCTAACTTTAAGGCTGCATTTACACTTGTTATTACAATTGACGAAACACTAGCACATACTATATCTTTGCCATACTCATCATATCCAGCATGACCTGTAATAATAACTCTATTTTGTTTTATATTAACTTTTATCATTAGCTAATTTTTTTAACAACTAATTTAGTGTATGGTTGTCTATGACCTTGAGTTTTACGATATTTCTTCTTCGGTCTATATTTGAAGACTTTAATCTTCTTTTGTTTACCATGTTTTTCAACTAAGCAAACAACCTTTGCACCTTCAACATATGGTGTTCCAACTTTATCATCTACTGCTAGGACATTTGTAAATGTTACTTCACTACCAACTTCATTAGGTAATAATTCAACATAAATTACATCATTTTCACTAACATAATATTGTTTTCCACCTGTTTCGAATATAGCTTTCATCCAACATTCCTCCTTCTTTTTTAAGACGCACCCTTATGGTAAGTTAAACTTTTAAAACCATTTTAGTGTGGTTTTTTGGGATTAAATCCACATCGATATTCATTTTATCAGAAATACAAGCTTTTGTCAAACTATTTAGCTTATTTATTTGCCTTTATTAAGCCATACTTTTAATATTATTTATTATATTTAAATATTTCCGTTAAAAGCTTTTTTTCAGAATATACTCTACTATCTTTTTTAAAATAATGATAAGTATCTTTTTTTAAGAGATTAATGTTAATTTTGTTTTCATATTTAAACTTATACTTTGGTAAATCATATAAATATCTTTCCGTTAAAAAACGCATGTATATATATTTGAATTCTTTTATACTAGTTATAATTTTATATATTAAGAAACTTATTATTAAATAATTGTTTAATGAGAAAATTTCATTGTATGTTATAAATAAAATAATAGATATAATGCTTATTATTAAACTTATATAATAGGTTTTTTTATATGAAAATATGTATTCTAATATACTTCTTAAAAAGATATAGCCATCTAAAGGAATTATTGGAAGCAAATTAAAAATCATAATTGTTTTATTATAACTATTAAATAAATTATATGTGTTATCTCTTATAAAATTATTTTTATATAAAATAAACATTATACAAAATAATATTATTTGAAATATAATCCCAAAAATAGATATTAATAATTCATGCGATATCTTAGTATTTATTTTTTTATCAATACTAGTTATACCACCCATCGGATATATTTCAATCTTAGTTATTTTATATTTTAGTTTTTTAATAATTAAGACATGTCCTAACTCATGAGTGATAACTATTATATATATTAAAATAATATTTTTAATTAATCCTGTTAATAAAAAACTTAATATTAAAAAATATGTAGCACTATTTATTTTAAATTTCATTTTATAATGATTTAATGTATTCTTCATAATTCATATATTTGCCATCTTTTAATAATGTTAAATATACTTCATTACTATTTGAGGTTCCTAAAATAGTTCCTGATTCTATATAGTCATATACTTTTATATTCGTATCAGTTAAATTGGAATACCAAATGTCTACGCCATCATTTCCTTGAATAATAATTGTATTTCCTAATTCTTCTTTTTCCCCAATATATACAACTATACCACTTGTTATAACACTTATTGTTTCATTTGGACTAACATTTAATTTAATACCATTTTTATAATTTTCAATATTTGTATAACTGATATTATTAAATACTGGTTTACTATTATCTTTATTCTTTTTAATAAAATCTATTTCCCCAAATAAATCATTGTATAAATTGTTAATTTTGGTGAAACTAAGTGAATTTTCTAAAACATATTTTTTATATAATTTTTTATTATCACTATTTATATTTGTATATATAATACTTCCTAAAACAAAAATAATCGTTATTAAAATACGCGATATTAACCCTTTTAAATATTTAATATTTTTGGGAAGCTCTTCCTTTTTTTCACCACTTGTATAATTTCTTCTTTTTTCTTTATTCTTTTTTATTATATCTTCAACATTCATTATTATCACCTAGATAATTTTATGTTTTTCTCCTCTATTTTATACATTAAAAGATAAAATATTAATTCATAAAATATGTTATTTATAGCAAAATTTAAAATATAAATTATACTATATTTATTTATTAATCCAATAAAACTTATATATAAAATATATATTAAAAGTAATGATAAGATATAGTTTTTGATATTTATTTTTGTTATTTTTAATTTTTTGTATATTAAAAAGATACATATTAAAATAATTGTATTTAAAAAGTAAGTATTTAATATTAAGATATCAATAATTAATCCAATAATTATTAATTTAGATAATTCCTGTTTTTTTATTAATAAAATATTTATTAGAAAGAAAAAAGTTGGTATTTTACTAAAATAGGATAAAATAATGTCTAATACTAAATAAATCATAAAGATATTACTCCTAAATATTTTAAATTATGGAGTGATATACTTTCAATATCTAATATGTATTCTAATTCTAGTTCATCTTTTTTTATGTTTTTTATTTTACCTATTTTTATACCTTCTGGTACTGAAGTTAATCCTGATGTGTATACTTCATCTCCCTCTTTTATGCTTCCTTCGATTTTCATATTTTTAATTTTTAATTTATGATCTTTACTATAAAGTATTCCGTAAGATTCTCCTACTTTAACAGATATATTGGTATCA
>CAOJKG010000070.1 GCA_948437815.1 uncultured Mycoplasmatota bacterium | reverse complement strand
AATAATTTACTAGCACTATTGACATAATTACTAGTCATCTTCCATAAATCTTTGATATATGATAAAGTGTTATTTAATGTTTCATAACGATATCCTATTAAATCAAGAGACTCTCTTAAACTAACATCATCTTTTGCTAATCTCTCTCTTGTTTTTATATAACTACTCATTTGATTTATTCGGCCTTCAATTAAATTGACAGTTTTGGCATAACCATCTATTTTATTACTACACTTTATTATTTCTTTACCTGTAATATTGGCATTTTCTTTAACATCAGCGATTTTTTCCCATATGATTCGATGCATATTTAAATATCTATGTAATTGAGCTTTAAATTCTCTAATAAATATCTGTTCTTCAATATATCTTTCAACTTCTATTTCTGATGCTTTTTTGTTATTTATAAAGTAGTAAATGTCTCCTCTATCTATATCATATTTCTCACTGGAATATTCAAAATATTTTTGATTCTCAGTTTTTGATATTAATAAATCTATGTCTTCTTTTGTTCCTTTATTTAATACAATAAAGTATGGGTATACACTTTTAATATTTGCAAGTTCTTTTGGTACAGGTGCTCCTAAACTGAAAATATAATTTATCGCTTTACTTAAACAATTTTCATAATAGTCTGCTAAAAAGTCTGTTTCTCTAAATACAGATATATCCATTATATCATTTTTATGTAATGTTATTAAACCATCTTCAAATACTTTAATCGCTATATTACTATTTGTTGTATATGTTAAGTATTCTAAACCTTCAATTTTATAGTGAACTCCAATATCTCGATTTATGTCTAAAGCTTCCCATAATTTAATTAATTTATTTTTGTCTAATTTTAACTGCGATGTTCCATACTTTAAAAAGTCATATACTTCACTTAATTGTAAGGTGGTTCTTTGAAACCAACCTCCGATATATATACCACCTATTTTCATGTTATACCTCTTTTGAGAAGAATCCTGCTTCTACTAATTCAAATCCATATTTTTTATAACAAGCATGAGCGGCTGTTCTAAAATTCTTACTCCATAATACTACTTCTTTACAGTTATTATCTTTTGCTATTTTAAATAATACGTCTAAAAGATAAGATGCGATATGATGCCTCCTATAATCCGGATCAACACATACATGATTAAGTATTCCATATGATGCCATTGGTGTATAAATTGTCTTAATTATTGTTAGTTTAGCATGTGCAATAATCTTGCCATCTAATACACCATTAATATAAATGTTGTTAGAATCATTCATTGTTTCTATATATACTTTTTTAGCATATTCATAATCATTGAATTCATCAAAACATTTATTACATAAGGCTAGTGTTGCTTCTATATCCCTTTCTTCCATACTCTTAAATATAACTTCCATATTTTCACACCTCTATTCTTGTTAAGTATATCATATTTAATACTTTAAAAACAATATTTTATATTTAAAAGTTAAAATATGTCGGAATTTGTCGTACGTTTTTTCTGTACTAAATGAAGTTTAAATTTTATAATAGAATCTTATGAAACGGGGCACCTATGAATAAACTTGTTACTAAAAATTATATTGATATTACTAAAGAATGGATGGAAAATGCTACTCCTAATAGTCATATAGTTAAAGATTTATCTTATTTTAATCATAATGGTATTAAATATTATGTTGATGGTAAGAATGTAGTTTTAGATTATAGTAATAAAGAACTTGAAATAGCTATATGGTTAGAGAATACTTTTGGTGGTGAAATATTTATGCTTCCTAGAATAAATAAACCTGATGGCATTAAAACACCTGATTATTTATGGAATGATGAATATTGGGATTTGAAAGCAATTAAAGGTAAAGGAAAACATACATTAGACTCTGCTATAAAAAAAGAAATTAACCAGCAGTCCCAAAACACGGACCAAGATTAATTTCTTTCTAATAAGATTATATTATATTTATAACTTAATGTCAAATTATTTTATGATTGATTCTAAAGCTAAATGAATCATATCATTAAGTTTTGTTTGTCTATCTTCTGGTGATAATACTACTTTCGAATACTTAGAATCTACTACTGTCATTAAAGTTGTGGCTTCACATTCCATATTATTGGCTACATGGACTAAACCAAAGCCTTCCATTTCTTCACCAAGAATTTCATAGCTTTTAGGAATACGATTTAATACTCGCTCATAATCAATGTAAGGACCAAATACATCCATAGTTGTAGTCATACCATAATGAATACTCATGTTTAATTCCTTAGCTGTTTCTAATATTATTTTGTTTAATTCTTTACTGGCTTCTACTACATTGCCAACATAATTATTGTATGTATAGGCAAAATTGGATTCTGAGAAAATATCTTTTGTTAAGATAATCTCACCAATATCGGCTTTAGGACTTACTGCTCCACATGTTCCTATTCTAATAATTTTTTTTACATTATAAAAATGAATAAGCTCAAAAGCATATATACTAACACTTGGCATTCCCATTCCATGAGCCATAACTGTTACTTTCTTTCCTTTATATTCTCCTGTATACCCGAGCATATTTCTAATACTTGTTACAAGTTTTGCATTACTTAAAAAATTTTCAGCGATATATTTAGCTCGGAGTGGATCTCCTGGCATTATTACTATTGGTGCTATATCAGCATTCGCAGCAATATGTATTGGTGTATCTCCTATAAACATTCTAATCAACTTCCCTCTATTATAATATTAACATTTTTTTTTGGTTTATTAAAGGGGTTCTTGATTATTTTACATTTTTTATAAGCTCTCTTATTTTTTTATCATCTACTAATTGTTGTTCTCGGTATTCAGCACTATTTAATTCACTTGATATATCACTAAAATAAAAACCATCATTGTATTTTCTTAATGAAAATATATTCATTTTGATATCTACTGGTAATTCAATACTTATTATTATTTCATAAAATAATGGGAAGTTTTCTTGATATAATGTTAGTAAATCTATATTATATAAATAACTTAAATATATTAAATAACTTCTTAATTTACTATCACTTGTATCTGTTAAATCACTTATTTTGCTATATATTGGAGCATATAATCCATAAGTAGGTGTTAATCTTAAATCAGCAATTCTTAAATCCCTTATATCTAACCCTCCACTATTTAATGATTTTAAATCTTTATCAAATGAAATTATATGCAATAATTTTATCTTTGTTTTTAACAATCTTCTTTCTTTTATTATTTCTTCTAGAGATGTATCATTTTCTAAATTACTTTTTGTTATTACTTTTAATTCTGGTATTTCAGGCATAATAATAAGCCTCCCTTTTCTATAAGAGAAGCTTATGCTTATTTTTAATTATTTATTCATTAATTTTTCTTCTATTCTAATTAGTCGATTATACTTAGCTATTCTTTCACCTCGTGACATAGAACCAGTTTTAATAAATGGTAAAGATAACCCTACTGCAAAATCAGCGATAAATGTATCTTCTGTTTCACCACTTCGATGACTTATAATCATTTTATAATTTAATTTTCTTGCTAGTAATATAGTTTTTATCATTTCGGTTACTGTTCCTATTTGATTGGCTTTTAATAAAATCGCATTACCTGCTTTTTGATTAGCACCTTTTTCTAAATATTTTTTGTTAGTAACAAAATAATCGTCTCCTACTAACATAACTTTTTCTCCAATTATTTTTGTTAAAACTGCTAGAGATTCAAAATCATCTTCTTCAAATGGATCTTCTATACTTATGATTGGATATTTGTTTACTAAAGTAACATAATACTTAATTAATTCATCACTTGTTAATTCTCTTTTATCAATATGATATGTTTTACTTTCTTTATTATATAATTCACTGGCAGCTACATCTAATGCAATACATATATCTTTTCCAGGTATGTACCCTGCTTTATTTATAGCTTCCATGATTAAATCCAATGCTAAAGTGTTATATTCTAAATCAGGAGCAAAACCGCCTTCATCCCCAACCGCTGTACTTAATTTTCGTTCTTTTAAGATGCTTTTTAATGTGTGGAATACTTCACTTGCTACTCTTACTCTTTCTTTAATCGTTTTAACTAGAGGTACAATCATAAACTCTTGAATGTCAATATTATTATCAGCATGCGCTCCTCCATTAACAATGTTTATCATTGGTATTGGAATACTTACTTTACCACTACTTAAATATGCATATAATTCTTTATTTTCTACCATTGCACTTGCTTTGAAACATGCGAGTGATACTGCTAAGCATGCATTAGCACCTAAATTACTTTTATTTTCTGTGCCATCTAAATCTAATAATATTTTATCTATTGTAACTTGCTCTAATTCTTTATTTATTAAATTATCTTTGATGATTGTATTAATATTATTAACTGCTTTTAATACTCCTTTTCCTAAATAACGATTTTTATCATTATCTCTTAATTCTAATGCTTCTCTAGAACCTGTTGATGCTCCTGATGGGACAGAAGCTCTCGCAGTTATACCATTTTCTAAAGTTACTTCAGCTTCAACTGTTGGATTTCCTCTACTATCTAATATTTCTCTTCCTAATATATTTATTATTTTCATTCACTACCACGTCTTTCGTTATTAGTATATCAAATTTTAAGGTTTTTTATCAATAGTTTTGCTCTTTAATTGATTATTTTACATGTATTTTCTTTATTTTGTTAATATCCTAGACTTAAAGCATTCTTTTTGTTACAATT
>CAOJKG010000069.1 GCA_948437815.1 uncultured Mycoplasmatota bacterium | reverse complement strand
ACCCCTTTTTATTCTTTTAAGAAGCTGTCTTCAGGGGGCAGCTTCATTTTTTTTGTAAAAATATAACTCAAGGATTAGTTTTCTTTGAGTTTTTTAGATCTATTCAAGGTTTTCTAAAGCATATTTTTATTGTATACAAAAACATTATTTATTGATAAAATGATATGTGTGATATTTAATGAAATATATATTTGATAAATTTAGAAACTTTTTGAAAACTATTTTAAAATATTTAAAAGCCATAATTGTTGCTTTTTTTGGTTTCTTTTTTGATTTATTTAATAATAAAAGCATTTATAAAGACAAAATAAAAATAGAAAATAATATTAAATCTCAAAAAAAATATGATAATAAAGATATAGAATCATCTGGTTATATGGAAGAACCAACGACAAGAACTATAAATGATAATTTAAGTTTTAATGTCTCAAATGAGGAATTAGAAATTTTAATTTTAATTAGATTCTGTAAAGAACTGGAACTTAAAGAAATAGATTTAACTAATACGCAAAAAGAATATATTAAATCTTTAAATGAAAAAATAATTCCTGTTATTCAACACTATATAACTAAACAATATATAAGTAATTCAAATAATTTAAATGATGAAATTAAAAAATTAGTTATTGATGAATTAGAAAACCAATTTAAATTAGAGCAAAATAATGAACTTCCTACTTCTAAAATAATAATTACTCCCCTTTTATCTAAAAATAAAGAAATTAATTTAAATACTGAAGAAACTTTTTTAGTTTCTAAAAGAAATGATATTAGATCAGAAACTAAAAATATTGAGTTTATTATTTCTAATAATAAAGTTTTAGATGAATCATCAAATATTAATGATTATATGGTTAACCAATCTTTTAATAATAGTAATGATAACCTTACTGATGTTAGAAAGACTGACCAAATTGATACTCTCTTTTTTAAAGACTATAAATCTGATGTTCCAAATTATGATAAAATAAATGAGACTTATTTAGATGTAAAAATGCCAGAAATAAAAAGTGAGTCTGATGTTTATACTACGCCTTCTAATAATGAAGATGTTCCTTTAACATTTAATGAAGAAGGTTATAATAAACCAGCGCTTGATGTTATTCAAAATCACGAAATAGGCTTAAATGAGGCAGATGTAAATAAAAAGCCAGAAGAAGAATATGAAAAATTGGAGGAACAACCAATTGAATTAATTGAAGTAAAATCTGAAAACAAAAATGATATTGAACAATATGATTATTATAAAATTGATTTACTAATTTCTAATACTATTAGTCTATATAATGAAGATGTTAAAAAACAAGAATTTGAAGATAAGAATTATGATTTGATACAAAAACAACTTGATTATTTATTAAATGAAATTAATAAGCTGAAATTTAAAAATTTAAATAAGTCACAAAAAGAAAAACTATCGATACAAGAAAATAAAATTTTAACATTAAGAAATGATTTCTTAGCTCAAAAGCAAAAAGATATTTCTTTAGAACAAAATTTGTTAGATGCTTCTATTTTGATTGATGATTTAAATTCTTTAGAAGATCATTTACAAAAACTACATATAGAAGATAAAATGGATTTACAAGAATATATGCTAAAATCACTTGAAGAACTTGATAATTTAACTATTGATAAAGCTAAAAAAATTGAAAAAGAACTTTTAAAGATTAAGTTAAGGAAAGCTCTGCATTCTTTAGAAATACCCTCTTTACTTTCTTTACCTTTTATACATAATAAATATTTTATGTTTTTTACAGGAGGCTTATTGGTAAATAGACATTTAAAATTTTTTGATGCTATTTTAAAAAGAAAAACAATAGATTTTGAACTAGAAGATATTTCACATATTAAATTTGGTTCGGTTGCTTTAGAAAGTTCTCTTTTTATGTTTCAGCAAAATATCCATTATTTAAATTACTTGGAAAGTGAAGCTTTTAAAAAACATCCTGAACTTAAATATGATGTAGATTATTTAATTAATTTGAATAGTTTAAAATCTAAACTTTTAAGGCAACAGGAAAGATTATTAAAAAAAGAAAAAATGATTGAAAAACATAATCTAAAATTAAAAAAGAAAATTAGAAAATTAAAGAAAAAAGAAAATCAGAATTTTTAACTTTCTGATTTTTCTTCGCTTAATTTTTTGTAGTAATTATACCTTTTCTTGGCATTCTCTATTTGATTTTCTAATAATACACTTGCTAGTTCTTTATCTTTGATTTTTAAAGCATTATATCTTGTTTCATTATCTAAGAATTTTTCATAATTATCAAAATTAGGAACTTTGTTATCCATGTATAATTTTTCTTCTTTAGGATTGTATCTCATTAATAAAGTATATCCAACTTCACTGGCTAGTTTCTCTTCTTCAATGGAATGAGACATTCCCGTTTTAATTCCATGCTCTATACACGGTGAATAAGCGAGTATTATAGCAGGTCCATCATGTTCCATAGCTTCCTTTATAACTTTTAGACTATGCATCATATTAGCCCCTAATGAGATACTTGCTACATAACAATTTGGATAAGACATTGCAATTCTAAATAAATCTTTTTTAACTGTTTTTTTACCAAAATCAGCGAATTCGCATACTTGACCCATTTTACTTGATTTACTAGATTGTCCTCCTGTATTAGAATATACTTCGGTATCTAATACTAAAACTTTAATGTTTTCATTAGTTGATAATACATGATCTAAACCACCAAAACCTATGTCATAAGCCCAACCATCACCGCCAATAGCTAAAACTGTTCTAGCTGGTATATAATTTAATAAACTTTTTAACTTCACTGGAATATCCATAATACTAAGTTTATCTTTTACTTCTTTTGTAACTTCATAATTATTCATATTACCAATGTATAAATTAAATTCGTCTTTAATCTCTTCACTTACATTGTTTATTTCTTCTAACATTATTTTCTTAATTAAATTACGTTTTGATGTATGTGATGTATGCATTCCTAAAGCAAATTCAGCATTATCTTCAAATAACGAGTTTGCCCATGGGATAGTATATGGGGTACTTGGAGCTGAACCACCATAAATACTCGAACAACCTGTAGCGTTTGCTATAACTAATTCATCACCATAAAGTCTGGTAATTAAATTGATATATGGTGTTTCTCCACATCCAGCACAAGCTCCACTAAATTCAAATCTTGGTTTGCATAAACTAGCACCTGGGATAGTAAATTTATTAAAGATTTCGGGATTTTCATATTTATCAAAATATTTTGTTGCTTCTTGTTGTTTTTCTTCTGCAACAGGACCAAATTCTAAAGCTTTCTTACCATTTTTTCCAGGACATTCATTGATACATAATCCACACTCTGTACAATCTACTTCACTTACTAATATCTCATAATTATATTCTTTGTTTATTAAATATGGTATTCCTCGATTTTCTTTGTTTAAAAAGGCTCTTATAACAGCATGAGGACACACAAAACTACATTTACCACATTCAGTGCAATTTTCAGGAATCCATTTAGGTGCGACCATATTAGCATGTCTTTTTTCATATTTACTTAAACCATTTGGGAATGTTCCATCTTTAAATGTACTTACTTCCTTAACTGTTAAATTATCTCCTAGTCTTTTATTTATCATACTTATAATATCTAAATTTTCTTCTGTTGCTCTATCAATATTACTATCTATATTTACAAGTTTTAGATTACTTTTAGCAAGTTTTACAGCTTCTATATTACTATTTATGATGTTTTCACCTTTAGTTTTAAAAGCTTTTCTTATGCTTTCAATTAATATTTCTTCTGCATTATTTATATTTAATTTGTCTAGTATTAACATTTCAATTATTTTGCTAATTTTACCTTTAATTCCTGTACTACTAGCTATTTCTCCCGCATCAATTGTATAAACTTGAATATTTCTATTCTTTAATATTTCTTTGTCTTTATTAGTTAAAAATTCATTTAACTCTTCTTCATTCTTACTTGTATTTATAATTAAAATTCCTTGTTCTTTAATATTATTTAACATTTCAAACTTTTTAAAGTATTCTTCTTTTGTAACAACAATTAGCTTAGGATTGGTTACATAATATGGAGCATTTATTTTACCTTTACTTAAACGTAAATTACTAATTGTTACTCCTCCGCTTTTTTTAGAATCATAACTGTAATAGCCATTTACATAGTACCCTTCTTTACCAGCAATTTTTAAAACATCTTTAGATGCACTTACACATCCATCTGAACCAAAGCCATATACTAAAAATTCATCAGCATCTAATTCGATATTATATTCTTCTTTTGGTAAACTGGTATTTGTTACATCATCAATAATACCAATTGTAAAATTATTTTTTAATTCTTTTTCTAACATTGTATAAACACTTTTTATATCACTTGGAGTGGTATTCTTGCTAGATAACCCAAATCTTCCTCCGACAATATTAATATTTTTATCTTTTAAGGCATTTACGATATCTAAATATAATGGTTCACCATTTGAACCCGCTTCTTTAGTACGATCTAAAACTGCAATATTTTTAACTGTCTTTGGTAAAACTTCTAATAAATATTTGGTACTAAATGGTCGATATAAATGAACTATTATTAAACCTATTTTTTTATTTTGTTTTAATTCTTTATCAATTACTAATTTTATCGTATCTGTTACACTACCCATAGCGATAATTATATCTTTAGCATCTTTGGCACCATAATATTCAAATGGTTTATAAGTAGTTCCCATTATTTTATTTATTTCATTCATAAACTCTGCTACTATGTCTGGTA
>CAOJKG010000068.1 GCA_948437815.1 uncultured Mycoplasmatota bacterium | reverse complement strand
AATAAGTTTAGATTTAATAAATAATGGAATTAAAGTTTTTACAATGAATACAAGATATAATCAAAAAGAAAAGTCATTAGATAGAGTTTATAAATGGAAAGAAATATATGAAAGAATATCAAGACTATGTAAAAAAGAAGATCCTAAAAAAGTAAATGTTATTTTAGATACAGATATTTTTAATGAATGTGATGACCAATTTGCACTTTCTTATTTATTAAAATCACAAGATAAATTTGATATAGAAGCTATCACAGTAGCACCTTATCATCATGATAATAATATTTCTATACAAGAAGGAACAGATAAAAGTTATAATGAAATAATTAAAATATGTAATTGGTTAAAGTTCGACTGTACTAATAAAGTATTTAAAGGTTCAACAGATTATTTAATAAATGGATATAATGAAGAAAATGATGCAGTAAATAAAATAATTGAAATTGCAAATAAAAATGATAAAACTTATATTTTAGCGATAGGAGCAATAACAAATATAGGATTAGCTATAAAAAAAGAACCTAAAATAATTAATAAAATTGAAGTTATTTGGCTTGGTGGAAATAGCCTTTTAAACAAAGATAATAAAGAATTTAATTTTAAACAAGATATACAAGCTGTAAGGACTGTTTTTGAATCAAAAGTAAAACTTACTATTATACCTTGCAAAAATGTGGCATCAAATTTAAGAACATCAATATATGAGTTAGAACATTTCTTAAAAGGGAAAAATGAATTATGTAATTATCTATGCCAAAGATTTTATAATGATGGTGTACATGGTATTCAAGAAAGAAGAGTTATTTGGGATATTAGTGTTATAGCTTATATGATTAATAAAGAATGGTTTGAAACAACAGAAATTAGTCAACCTAATATAAATGATGATACATCTTATGAAATTACTAAAAATAATCACAAAATAACAATAGTTAATTATTTAAATGTTGATAAAATATACAAAGATTTATTTAAAAAATTAGGAGAATAAAATGATATTTAGCATATTAGCATTCATTGCATTAATAGCAAGTATTTGTATAAAAGAACGAAAAAAATCTTTAGTAATACAATCAATAAATTGTTTATTTGAGGCAATTTATGATTTTATTATTCATGCTTATACAGGAGCAATTTTAAGCATAATTAATTTTATAAGAACATTTTTATTTATAAATAAAACAAAATTTTCTAAAAATGTTTATGTATTAATTTTATTTTTATTTGAAAGTATTATTATAATTAATTGTATGATAACTTGGAATGGATATATTTCACTTTTACCAACAATAGGATCTATAATTAGGACATATTGTTTATGGCAATCAGATATGAAATTAGTTAGAATATCAGGAATAACAACAGGAGTATTTTATGGTTCTTATTATATTTATTATAATAGCTGGTATATGGTCTTAGGAGATTTTATATTATTAATTACAGGAATTTATACATTATGGAATAATGATATAAAAAAATACAGAAAGACTTAAATTAACAAAAATAGAATAGAAAAACTAAGGTTTTATTCAAAAAAGAATATAAATGTGAGGATAAAATATATGAAACTATCAAGTGATGAAGCAAGAAATATATTAGAAAGTTTTAGAGGAAAAACTTCAAATGATAAATGCGTAAACCATTGTATTTGTGTTGGAAATACAGCAGGAAAAATTGCTGAGGCTTTAAGTAAAAAAGGATATAATGTAGATATAGACAAAACAATAGCTCTTGGGTATGTTCATGATATTGGAAAATATATTAATAAACCTTTAAGTCATGAGATGAAAGGTTATGAATATTTAAAAGAAAAAGGATTTGATGAAGATTATTGCAATATTTGTATAACACATTCATTTTTAAACAATGACATTACTTGCACAGCTGGAGGCATTCCAGACTTTAGTAAAACTCCATTTTTAACAAATTTTATAAAATCACATAAATATACAGTAGAAGAGAAAATAATAAATTTATGTGATTTGATGTGTACAAGTATAGGAAAGGTGTTTACAATAGATAAAAGACTAATTGATTTAATTACACGAAAAGGAGCTCATATAAATACACAATATCATATTAAAGAAACATATAAGTTAAAATCATATTTTGATGATTTATTAGGTTATAACTTATATGATTTATTTCCAGAAATAAAAGAGAATTTATAAGGAAAAATGAATTATAGTATGTGGTTTAAATGGAAGTGATAAAAGTACACTTGGTAAAGAATTAGCTAATAAACTTATAGATGTATAGGTCTATTATTTTGATAAAAATAACACAAATTAGTTGTGATACTTTAAGTTTTCAAATCATTAGTGTAAATAGCCTATATGTATAAGGGAGGAATAATAAGTGGAAGCAAATAATTTATTAGAAAATACAACAAAATATAATAATCAAGAAACTGAAATAAATAATACAAAAAATACGATTTTATTTGGATTAGGACCACATGCAAAAAGAATATATTTTAATTTGCTAAAGGAAAATAATATTCTATTACATATATTAGTGGATTTAAAATCTAAAAAAGAAGAGCTAAGTGATATTAGTGAACTAAGGAATATAGATATATTTTTAGTAGATGATAGTGAAAGAGATAATAGGGAATTATCTTTTTCGACTTATAAAAAATTACAAGAAAAGTGTATTAAATACAACATAAAGTATGCAATCATCTCTACTGAACCAAAATCACATTTTGCATATATAAAATTTTGCTTAGAAAATAATATTAACATACTAATTGACAAACCTTTGACAGTACCAACTAATTTTAATGATTTAGATTGGTATAAAGAATTATATAAGGACTATACATATATAGAGAGTTTATATAAAAGCAAAAATTTGAAATTTTATATAATGTGTCAAAGAAGAGCTCACAATGGATTCTTATTAGCATTTGATATTTTAAAAGAAGCAATAAAAAAATATAATATACCTATTACATATTTGGATATATATCACTCAGATGGTGTATTAAATATGCCAGTAGACTTTATTAATAGAGAAAATCATCCATATAAATATGGATATGGAAAATTATTTCATTCAGGCTTTCATTTTATTGATATACTATCCGAATTTTTATCACTAAATAATAGTACTGATAGAATAATAAATAATGCTGATATTAGTACTTCAATTTTAAGACCAAATGATTTTTTTTATCAAATAAATAATGATAATTTTATAAACCTATTTAATGTTGATTACAGTGATGTGTTAAAAAATGACTTTTCTAAATATGGAGAGCTTGATATTTATTCAAATATCGACCTTAAATACAATGATAAAATAGTTACTCATATAAATCTAGATTTGTTACAATCAGGATTTTCAAAGAAAAGTAGCTCTATTTTACCATTTGATACATATAAATCTAATGGTAGAGTTAGACATGAACGTTATAATATTCATTTAGGAGCATTCTTAAATTTACAAATACATTCATATCAATCTTATGAAATTAATGATACAAGCATTTTACCAAAAGAAGAAGTGGGTGGGATTGAACATTTTGATATATATGTTTTTAGAAATAAATTATTAGGAGAACAAGAATTTAAAAAATATACTGTCAAAGATATATATAAAGATAATTCTGTCAATTTTTTAGGGCATAATGAAGAGGCAAGAGCAAATATATTTAAAAATTTTTATGGATTAAATAATAACCATTATAGATGTAAATTAGAAGATTTCAGGTTAAGTATGAAATTGTCAGAACTTATAGGAGAAAGTATGGTAAAAAAGAACTTAAATAAAGAAATTAATATTGAAAATAATATTGCAGTAATAACAGATAAAGATGTATTAGGTATATAACCTACTAATTTTAATTTTGAAAAAATAAGATATGGCTCAAGAGGAATTATTATAAAAAATAATAAAATAGGACTATTTTATAAAAGAAATAAGAATGAATATAAATTACCAGGTGGTGGTATAGATAAATTAGAAACTCCATTGGAAACTTTTGTTAGAGAAATAAAAGAAGAAACTGGTTGCAGAATAGAAAAAATTGAGAAAATTGGAATTATAGAAGAAGAGAAGAATAAAAATAGCTTTAAACAAATATCTTATGTATTTAAAGCTAATGTAACATAGTTTGGTAATTTGGATATAACTGAGAAAGAAAAAGAGGAAGGTGCAGAATTTTTATTTGTTGAGATTAATGAATCATTAAATTTAATGAAAAACTGTTATGATAATTTAATTTCATCTAAATATGATGACATATATTCAACAAAATTTATGGTTCTTAGAGATATAAAAATATTAGAATATTATCTAAAAATGAATAGTATCCTTTTGACATAATAATTATCAAAAATTTAGGTATAAATCTAAATCCAAAAGAAACATTAAAAAATGCTGAAATATAAGAGAAGATATAGACTATAAATATAAATTATCTTAGGACAATTTATATTTATTTTTTTCTTTCATAAATTTATGAAAGAGGTGATTAAATGCCAAAAAATACATTAACAGCAAAAGTTATAAAAATATATAGTGAAAATGGATTAACACTTACAGAATTAATACAAGAATGGATAAATGAAAATTATTTTTTTATGAACTTAAATAATAATATAAACTAAAAATATTTATTATAAATTTAAGGTTTCAGAAAGGAATCTAAATGCAAGATTTAAACTATAATTTTCCACCTACTTATTTTAAAGTAGGAATTTATACAAGACTTTCAAGAGAAGACGAAAAAGAAAAAGAATCTGAAAGTATTGATACACAAAAAAAGTTGCTTATAAACTATATAAAAAGTCAAGGATGGACTTTGTTTAAAATATATGTAGATGATGGATTTACTGGTACAAACTTTAATAGACCAGATT
>CAOJKG010000067.1 GCA_948437815.1 uncultured Mycoplasmatota bacterium | reverse complement strand
AAATGATATTAGTAATGCAGAAAAAGTTTTTAAAGAAGAAAATATTCAAGAATAAGTATGAAAAATGTACTTATTTTTTTATATTTTATAAATGTTTGCTGTGTAATTAAAAGTTTTTAGAAAAATGAAAAAAGTTAGCGATTTATTTGTGGGCTAACTTCTTTATTTATATCAATTCTAACTGCTATTGGGTTTAATCCTGCTTGTGTTCTTAATTGTTGTTGTGATAAATGAATTAAAGGTAAATTATATTTTTTAGCATATTGTTTTATTTCTTCAACATTTTGACATTCATCGGTGTAGAAAACTCCTATAGCTTGAGCGTTGGAATTTAAAAGAATTTCTGTATAAGCACAATGAGTTTGGTAATTTAATAGTTCTTGATTAAATACTAAATTATTTGCTATTCCATTTTTTTCTAAGTCAGTTGGCAAGATTAACTTTGATATTTCAGGATCTTCATAAAATATATTACTAGGTGTAAATTGCCATTTTAAAGGAAGCTCATTTTCTATAAATTCAGTTTTAGTTAATTCCCAAGATTTTGCATCTTCAGTGCTTATTGTTTCTAATGCTTCAGGTGTAAAATCATATATTAAACCACAATTTCCATAAGGAGTAGTTAATAATTGTTCTGTTGCTAAGCTGCAACAAGCTTTTCTCATTTCTTTTGGTGGAACTAAATCTTCTGAGAATACGTGAATAATATATTTAAATGAACTATTATTGTGGTTTTTAGGGTCACTTAAATAACTTTTCCATATGCTAGCTACAGTAGGTATTAAGGAGTTTTCGTAATTTAAAATAGTTAAGAAATTTTCTTCAAATTTCTCAAAATTACTTTTATATGTTTTATCAAAATATGGATAACATTCTGACATTAATGTAGTTGATGTTTCAGGATATTGCTCTGTAAAAGCTTTCATTTCTTGCATTATTTGAGTAAAATCCATTTGTTTAACAGGTAATTTATTTGCACATTCCATAATGTATAGAGCATGCTCATACATAAACTTTGGAGTACCATAGTAAGGCTGTAGTTCTATTTCTTTTAATGTTTGTTTATAAAAATCTATTCTTTCTAGGTATAAAGTAATTTTTTTATTAAATAGACTATCATAATCTTCTTTAGTTGTTATGTGTTCTTGAATTATTGTCAATAATTCATTTTTATATATTTCTCTAGCAGTTTTTTCATCTAAAGATATTGGATAAAGTTTTGCTTTGTCTTTACTAAAACTGATTGCATAATGAAGGTTATAAAACCTTTTTAAAGCACTAGACAATTTATAGTTATTATGATCACTTTGACTTAAAGAAAAAGGATATGTTTTTAAAATTTCCCTGTATATTAAATAAGTGATTTTTTTGATTATTGTTTGATACTCTTCTAAAGAGATATCTTGTTTTCTTATTCTTGCAAGAAATTTTCTTTTAGGTTTTAAATTTTCTAATTTACTTTGAAGATCATGGTTTGCAGTTTCTGTAATTAAACGATCTATAATTGAATTAATTTGCTCTAATCTTTTCATGAAATAACCTCCTTTTTAAATTCTAACAAATTTTTAATTTTTAGTCTATAAATACAGACTTAAAAACTAAAAAATATTCATAATTATGAATATTTTTAATTTATTAAACTAGCTGAATCTTCCATTTCTTTTGGTACTGCAATATCCATATATTCTAAAATTGTAGGAGCAATGTTAGTTAAATCTCCACCTTTTTTAAATTCTATATTTGTATCAGTTATAATAAATGGAACTTTACTTGTTGTATGAGTAGTTACGGTTTTGCCTTCTTCATCTAACATTATATCAGCATTTCCATGATCTGCAATGATAAACATTGTATAAAAATTATCTTGAGCTACTTCAAATAGTCTTTGTAAGCATACATCGATGGTTGTTACTGCTTTCATTGTAGCATCTATATCACCTGTGTGACCTACCATATCAGCATTTGCAAAGTTTGTAAAGATAAAGTCAATGTCACGTTCCATAGCACTTATAGTCTTTTTTGTAACTTCGGTTGCACTCATTTCAGGAGCTAAATCATAAGTTTCCACTTTTGGGGATGGGATTAATATTTTTTCACATTTGTTAACCTTCCCATTATACATGCCATCAAAAAAGTAAGTTACATGAGCATATTTCTCTGTTTCGGCAATTCTTGCTTGACTAATATCTAAATTGCTTAAATATATACCTAAGGGATTTGTAACATTTATATCTTCTAAAAAGTTTTTTGTTTTAATATCTCTATCTAGTGGGAAAAAAGAATACACATCAATGTTTTCAAATTTGTATGTTGGCATGTCTTCAAAGCTTGGAGAAGCAAAAGCACACATGATTTGTTTTCCTCTGTCACTTCTGAAATTCATCCATAGTATTATGTCTCCATCTTTTATGATATTGTCGGGATTAACTATTAAAGGATATATAAATTCATCAGTTACATTCTTTTTGTACATATTTAAAAGGCCTTCAGTGGCGGTTTTTACTTTAATTCCTATGCCTCTTGTTAATAAGTCATAATATACTTTAGTTCTATCATAATTGGTGTCTCTATCCATCGCATAAAATCTACCACATATACTAGTTATATCGGCATGTTTATCATCAGCAATTTTTTCTTCCAGTTCATGAATAAAATCTACAGCGGCATTTGTGTTAGTATCTCTTCCATCCGTAATTAAATGGAAATGAATATTTATAGCATTATTCTCTTTTAATAGTTCATATACACTTAAAAAATGATCTAAATTAGAATGCACTTTTCCATTGCTATATAAACCTATAATATGAACGGTTCTGGTTTTAGCTTCTTCTAATAATTCGTTAAATAAAGCGTTATCCTTATTGATTTGTTTTAAAAATTCGGTTATTCTAGGTCCATGCTGGTTTATTTTTCTTCCAGCGCCAATTGTCATGTGGCCGATTTCGCTATTGCCAAATTCACCTTCATTTAGTCCTACATATTCTTCAGAAGCATGAAGGGTAGTATGCGGGTATGTTTCCCATAACTTATCAAAATTTTTGGTGTCAGCCATTTTTATAGCATTGCCATATTCTTCTTCTCTATAACCCCAACCATCTAAAACAACAGTTAAAACTTTACGCATAAGATAAATCACCTTTTTTCTTATTTATTATACTATATTTTTATTAAAAGTACAAATTATGTTTTTAATTTATTAGTTTTAAAAAAGAGTGCTGTGCACTCTTGTATTTCAAATATGTAGTAGTTTTTTGTCAAATCTTAATCTATCGGCAATAGTAGCGATAAATTCAGAATTTGTTGGTTTTGTTCTGTCAAATGCTACACTATTACCAAATATTTCTTCCATTAAATCATAGTCGCCTCTGGCCCAGCTTACTTCAATAGCATGTCTTATAGCACGTTCAACACGTGAAGCAGTTGTTGAGTATCTTAGAGCAACTTCTGGATATATCTCTTTTGTGATACCTCCATATGAGTCGCTATCTCGATAAAATAAAAATACACTTTCTCTAATATATGTATAACCCTTAATATGACTTGGTATTCCTAATTGATGTAATAATTTGCTTATTGCTACATGTACTTCTTTTTCATCGTCGTTTAAGGCTTTAACTTTTATATTGTTATTATCTCCTAATTCTAATATTCTTGTCTCTAAAGCTAAAGTACTAAATGGTTTTAACATATAGTAGTTAACTCCATATTTATTAGTCATATTAATTGTATATTCTTTTTTATAACTTGTTAGAATAATGACTTTCTTTCTAATATTTTTTTGTTTCATTTGCTCAAGTATAGTTAATCCATCTATTTCAGGAAGAATTAAATCCATAATTAAACAATCGAATTCATTTTTGTTTTCAAGGATGTAATCCAAGGCTTCTTGTCCATTCTCTATTGTTTTTACTACTTTGATTACTGCGTGACTACTAAATTGCTCTTTAATTCTATTAGTGACATTTTGATTGTTGTCTACTACTAGAATTCTTGTCGTATTTTCCATTTCTTTCTCCTTTATTTAGTTTCCTTATTTACTACACGCATACTTAGTATAGCATAATATGTCGATTAGAGCTAGAAAATGTTTTGACATGTTTTGTCTAGTTATGTAAAATGATGTCGAAAGTTGTCGAAATTAGTTTTTTGACAGATTATTTTACATTATTTAAAGAAAAAAAAGTAAATATCTTTTTTACTTTTCCATTATTTTTATGATTTCTTCTATGTTATTAGGATTTAAACAACTACTCCCTAGTATATAACCATCTAATTCTTTAATTGCTTTTAATTCTTTAATGTTATATGCATTAACGTTGCCACCAAAGATAATACTTACTTTATGATGATAATAGCTTTCAATTATTCTTTTAATAAATTTTATAGTACTTTCTATTTCTGGTATATCATAGGGTTCATTACTACCAATGAAATAAGATGGTTCATAAGCGATTATAATGTTACTCATTTTTTCTTCAGGAATATTATTTAATATTCTCGCTATATCTCGTTCCAAAACTTGATGTTTTACTTTTCTTAAATATTCTTCTTTAGTTTCACCTATACAATATATTACCTTTATATCATTATTTAAGGCTATATTTATTTTTTTTAATAGTATATTATGATTTTCATTATAATATTTTCTGCGTTCGAAGTGACCTATAATTGCATATTTAACATCTAAGCTTTTTAAGGCTTCTATACTTGTATCACCAGTTAAATATAAATCGCTATTAATATTTATATCTTGACTACATAACTCTATATTTTCATTTTTAAATAAGGATAAATAGGGTGTGCTAGGGGCGATAATTAACTCTATATTATTACTTATAATATCTTTTAGTGTCTCTTTATATAAAGACATTTCATAATAGGTTTTATGAGCTTTTAAATTACAAATCAAGTACTTCAATGCCATCATCCTCCATTATGGCTTCTATTCCTGGAAGAGTGCCATTTGCTATAAATTCTAATGT
>CAOJKG010000066.1 GCA_948437815.1 uncultured Mycoplasmatota bacterium | reverse complement strand
AATATGAAAAGAATGAGTATAAATAATTATTATAAGAGTATGGGAAAATTAATTGATATACAAAATCCTATAGACTATCAAAAAAAGCATCACCCTGATAGTATTAATATCCCATATGATAAATTAATGTTAAATTACAAAACATTATTAGAAAAAAACAAACCATATTTCATAGTATGTGCTAAAGGTACAAAATCACGAAAAGCTGTAAGCATATTAGAGTTTTATGGCTATGATGTAACTCAAATGAGTTATGAAAATTAAAACTTCTATTTATTTAGAAGTTTTTAAATACTAAAATTTTAAATTTTTTATTGCCAAAACAATAATTAAGTGGTATATTTTAGTTGTACTAGTACATATAGTACAATATGAAAGGGAATAAAAAATGATAGAGATTAAGAATTTAACTAAGAGTTTCAATGATGATAAAATCGTATTAGAAAATCTAAATTGTACGATAAAAGATAATGCTATCTATGGTTTAGTTGGAGCTAATGGAGCAGGTAAATCCACATTATTACGTTTAATAACAAGTATATATAAAAGCGATTCAGGAAGTATTTTAATCGATGATAAAGAAGTCTTTGATAATGAAGAAATAAAACAAGATATTGTCTTTGTCCCTGATGATTTATATTTTTATTCAAATTATACTTTAATGGATATGGCTGAGTATTATAAATCATTATATCAGAGTTTTGACATGAATTATTTAATAAATCATGCTAATACATTAAAATTAAACATAAATGCCAAATTAAGTTCCTATTCTAAAGGAATGAAAAGACAATGTGCTTTATTATGTGCTTTGGCAACTAAAGCAAAGTATATGTTATTTGATGAAACTTTTGATGGCTTAGATCCTGTTATCAGAAAATATTTTAAAAGCTTACTAGCAGATCTTATGATAGATAATAAAAGAACGATTATAATGACAAGTCACAATTTAAGAGAATTAGAGGACATATGTGATAATCTAGGATTATTATATAAAGGAAGTATATTATTTGAAAGTGATATAGACACTATAAAAACCAATATGTTTAAAGTACAAGTTTCTTTAAAGAGTGACTTTAATAAAAGTACATTTAAGGGTTTAAAAATATTATCATACAAAAAAATAGGAAGTGTAGCAACATTAATAATAAATGATGATAAAAAAGATAGTAGGGTAGTATTAGAAAAATTAAAGCCATTAATACTAGATTATTTACCACTTACATTAGAAGAAGTATTTATATATCAAATGGAGGCCTTAGGATATGAATTTAATGAAATTGTTTAAAAAATTTAACATAAGATTTTTAAAAGAAAATATCAAGAAATCTAAAGCATTACTAGCATTTTGTTTAGGACTAATTCCTTTATTAAATATTTTGGTCTTAGTGGCAATAGCGATATCTTTAAATGGCATTGAAATATTAGATTTTAATTCAATAAGTATGGTCACATATTTAGGACTATTTATAATTCCTATCGTTTTAGCAGTCTCACTATTTGGTTTTGTCTTTAAAAATAAAAGTGTTGATTTTGTTTTATCAAAACCTCTTAGTAGGAGTACGATATATATTACAAATATTATCGGAGGCATATTAATAATAACGATATTTATGTTATTAAATTCTCTAATATATATATTATTTGGTTTAATATTTTCTAACTTAGTAATTCCATTTGGTTTAATATTAGATTACTTTATTTTATATTTAATATCTTACATCTTTATTTTTGTTGTATCCAGTTTAGCTATAAGTATCGCTGGTAACTTAATGGGAAGTTTAGTATTAATATTAATTATAATATGTTTAGTGCCATTCTTTAAGGCTGTAGATATATATTTTTTTAGTAATCACCAATCTAGTGCTTATATTAAATGTGATAATGATAATTGTAAACCTGAAACTTACAATTGTTACAAATATAATACTTGCTTAAATCACTTAAAAGAGAATGAATATGAAATACATGGAAATATTATACCTGATTTAAACTTTACTGCACCTATTTATTCAATAGACAGCTTAGAAGATAATACATTTTATAGTACTAAAAGTATTATAAAGATGCTTATATTAATTCCTATATATTCATTTATTGGCTATTATCTATTTAATAAACGTAAAATGGAAAACAATGAAACCAGTTTTAAAAATTCTAAATTACACTATTTTATAAAAGGAATAACACTTATACCAGTTTCATTCATCTGCTATTTAATTATTAAACAATCTGATGAATTAGGTTTTATTATAAGTATTGCGATAATTTTAATTTATTCTGTCATATATGATTTAATAACTAGAAAAGAGATATACAAATTTTTAAAATCCAGCGGTATAAGTTTAGTAACTCTAGGAGTAATTCTTGGCTTATTTGGTTTATATGATAGGCAAATGAATAATAAAAGTTATGTTATTAATGATATTAAAGAAATAGCTTTTAAAAATATAACTATAAAAAAAGATGAAGTATATAAATTAGAAAACAGTGAAATAACAGGGGAAGACTTAATAAATAGGATAATTAAAGAAACGATAAATGACAACATAAAAGAATACAAAAGTTACACTTATTTAAATATAAAAACTAATAATAAAAGATATAGTTTAGGTCTAAATTGGAGTAAAGAAACAGAGAGTATTCTAAAAGAAATAGAAAAAAATTATATAAAAGAATATTTTAAAAACTATGATTATGATAGTATTAATTTTACAGGCAAAGATATAAAAGCAACAAAAGAATTAAAAAAAATAATAAAAAATACTATGACTAATATAGATAATTATACTTATGATAGCAATGACTTTTTATTAGAGGTTAAGACGTATAAAAAGCATAAATACGAAACATTTTATATTATGCCTAATATTGATAAAGAATTAGACAAATATGTCATGAATGAAAAAAATAAAAAAGTAATAAGTTTTTTAGAAAATAACAATGATTTTGAAATAGAAAGTGTTACAGAATATCCTCTTATCGATTATGTAATAAAGAAAAATAAAACAAAATTCATAAAATTTTTAGAAAACAACAATAATGAAATTACAGAAAATACTTTAAATCTTCATATATATAATAAATATGGTATATTAGTATTAATTGGAGATGAACTATCATTTAAAGAAGAGTTTAAAAAATATGAAGAAAACTTAAAAGATGATGAGTATTATCAAATGCTAAAAAGTTCTGTTGTAGAAGTGCCATCTTCTAACGAAGATTATGAGGAAGAAAATTAAACATATGAATATAAATATCAACTATAATTCTAGAATTCCTATCTATGAACAAATCGTAAGTGAAATAGAACGTTTAGTCAGTTTAAATATTTTAAAACCAGATACTCAAATACCAAGTGTTAGACAACTAGCTTGCACCCTAGGTATAAATCCTAATACTGTAAAAAAATCTTATGATATTTTAGAGGTGAAAAAAATTATTATTTCAAAATCTACTAAAGGCACATTTATCTCAAGTGATATAAGAAAAGCCAAAGAAATAAAAATAAATGAGCTTATTACTAAAATAAAAGATTTAGAAAAAGAGCTAATAAGTTTTGGTCTTACTAAAGAAGAAATAGAAAAAAGATTAAAATAATAACAAAAAATAACTCTGTCCCTTGACTAAATAAGTATTTTTGGTATAATTAATTTTAGAAGGTGAAGGATATGAAAAGATTAAATAAAAAAGGTTTTACGTTAGTAGAGTTATTAAGTGTTATAGTAATATTATCAGTTGTTGTTTTAATAGCAACCAATGCTGTTGTTCCAATGATGGGTTCAGCTAAAAAGCAAGTATTTGCAACCGAAGCCAATGAAATAATTAAACATGCATGGACACTTTATGGTAAAAATGGTTCTGGTACAAAATGTTATTCTTATCAAGATATATTAGATGGTGGAACATTAGTTAAAAATGATGAAAACTATAATGGTAGTGTTCTAATAGAAAATAATGATGGCAAAATGACATATAAAATATGGTTATCAAATGGAACTCATATGATTGATGGCAAAGAAGCTGATGTTAGTCCTGATGATGTAACTGAATCAAGTGAAGATGCATCAACTGTATGTGGAGTTAACTAATAAAAGTTTAACAAAAAATCAAAAGAAACTTGCGATAAAGTTTCTTTTCTTTTATAATTAAGTTAGGTGATTAAAAATGATAATAGGTTCTCACGTATCTTTTGGTAAAGAGCAATTATTAGGAAGTGTTAAAGAAGCGATTAGTTACGGCGCTAATACATTTATGTTTTATACAGGTGCTCCCCAAAATACTATTCGAAAAGATATAAATGAAGAATTAACTCTAGAAGCTAAAAAACTTATGACAGAAAATAATATTGATATAGAAAATGTTATATGTCATGCTCCATATATTGTAAATCTAGCTAATAATTTAGATGAAAGAAAATATGATTTTAGTATCACATTTTTAAAAAATGAAATAGCTAGATGTGAAAGTATAGGTATAAAATATATTGTATTACATCCAGGCTCTAGTGTTGGAATTGATAGAACTACAGCATTAAATAATATAATTTTTGCTTTAAACAAAATAATTACAAAAGATACAAAAGTAGTTGTCTTACTTGAAACTATGGCAGGTAAAGGAACAGAATTAGGATGCACATTAGAAGAAATAAAATATCTTCTTGATGGCATAAATGAAAGTGATAAAATAGGAGTATGCCTAGATACTTGTCACTTAAATGATGCAGGATATAATATGGGGGAGTTTGAAAGCTTTATTGAGCTATTTGAAAAAACAATTGGTTTAGAAAAAATAAAATGTATTCACGTAAATGACAGTAAAAATCCATTTAGTTCTCATAAAGATAGACATGCTAATATAGGTTTTGGAACACTTGGGTTTGATACAATTATAAATATTATATATAATGAAAAATTAAAAAGTATTCCCAAAATCTTAGAAACACCATACATTGGTGAAAATGATGAAGATAAAGAAAGAATATATCCCCCATATAAATTTGAAATCGTAATGTTAAAGGATAA
>CAOJKG010000065.1 GCA_948437815.1 uncultured Mycoplasmatota bacterium | reverse complement strand
TTATCTTCAAATAACACTTTTAATTACCTCCTAACGTATACTATGAAAGTAATAATATTAGGATAAGGGCAAACACCTAAAAAAGTAATATAATTGCCTAAAAAAATAATTAATAATTTTTTTTGCATTTTATCATGAATTGTGCTAAAATGATATATATTTAAGAAAGAAGTGGGTTTATGCAAACATTTATTTTTGGACATCGAAATCCCGATACTGATAGTGTATGTGCTAGTATAGCATTATCGTATCTGATGAATGAAGAGGGAAAAAATACCATACCTAAAGTATTAGGACATATTAGTACTGAAACAAAATTTGTTTTAGATTATTTTAAAGTTAAGTGTCCAGATTATTTAAATGATACCAAAGTGCAAATTAAAGATATAAAATATAATAAAAAAGCAATTATTAATGAAGATGATTCTATTTTGAGTACATTTAATTATATGCAAAAAAGTAATATAACTGCTATCCCAATAGTAAATGATAAAAAACAACTTACTGGATTTGTTACTTTAAAAGAAATTGCTAAATTCTTAATAAGTGGTGATAACGAAAAAGTTAATACCAGCTATCAAAACATATTAGATAGTTTAGAAGGTAATGCTTGTTTAGAGTTTGATGAGAGAATTAAAGGTAAAGTTACAGTAGCGTCTTATCAAAGTAAAACATTTCAAGAAGAAGTAAAATTAGGTAAAGAAGATATATTAATATGTGGAGATAGATATAAAGTATTAGAATATGCTATCGAATCAGGAGTAAAATTAATAGTTTTAACTGGAAGTCATGAATTACCAAAAAAATTACTAAAAAAAGCTGAAAATAACAGAATAAACATTATAATAACTAAATATAATAGTTTTGATACTGCCACAAAAATTATTTTAAGTAATAGTATTTTATCGATTAATTTAAATAATAAACCTATAACTATAAGTAATAAAGACTATCGCACAGATTTTATAAGTTTAGCTAACAAAACTGGTCATACTAATTATCCTGTTGTAAACAATAAAAATGAATGTTTAGGCCTACTCAAGGTTACTAGTGTTGATAATTATACTAAGCAAAAAGTTATATTAGTAGATCATAATGGTTTTAGTCAAAGTGCTATAGGAATCGAGGAAGCTGAAATAACAGAAATAATTGATCATCACAACTTAAGTAGTATCGGAACTAATGTGCCAATTAATTTTCGAAGTATGCCAGTTGGTTGTACTTGTACAATACTTTACAATATGTTTATACAAGCTAAAGTAGCAATTCCAAAACATATTGCGGGTTTAATGTTAAGTGCTATATTATCGGACACAATGGTATTTAAAAGTCCAACTACAACCGAAGAAGATATTTTTGCAGCTAGTAAATTAGCTAAACTAGCCAAAGTAGATATTGATGTTTACGGTTACGAAATGTTTAAAGCAGCTTCTAGTATTAAAGGGATACCTGTAAATGATATAATAAATCAAGACTTCAAATCTTATAATGTTGGCAGTCATCAAATAGGAATTAGCCAAGTTATGACTATGGACTTTAATGAAATAGAGGAACATATCACAGAGTATATTGATAAGCTCAATGAGATATCAAACTCTTATCTTTGTGTAGTTTTATTCATAACAGATGTCTATAAAAATGGTTCATATGTTATTTACAACAATAATTCTGAAGATATAGTCAAAGATGCTTTTGATTTAAATGAAATATATGAAGGGGTATACATAGATAATTTAGTATCAAGAAAAAAACAAATGCTACCAGCCATTTTAGAAGTTATAGAAAAACGTGTATAGATTACTCGTTTTTTTCAAAAATAAATTAATAAGGAGTTGAATTATATGTTAGCATTAATTACAGGAGCCTCATCAGGAATAGGAAGAGATATGGCTAGAGTTTTAGCTCATAGAGGCTATGAGTTAGTTTTAGTAGCCAGAAGAAAAGATAAATTAGAAAAATTAGCAAAAGAGCTAGATGTTAAAACAACTATAATAAATCTAGATTTAAGTATTGAAGAAAATTGTTATAAGTTATACGAAAAAATAAAAAGTAAAGATATAGATGTGGTTATCAACAATGCTGGATTTGGTTTATTTGGCATTTTCACTGAAACTGATTTAGATACAGAACTTAAGATGATTGATTTAAATATTAAAGCTTATCATATATTAACAAAACTATTTTTAAAAGACTTTGTAAAAAAAGATAAAGGTTATATTTTAAATGTATGCTCTAGTGCAGGATTTATGGCAGGGCCTCGTTTATCGACTTATTATGCTACAAAAAACTATGTTACTAAGCTTACAATGGCTATTCATGAAGAATTAAAACAAATGAAGAGTAATGTTCATATTAGCGCTTTATGTCCTGGACCAGTAGCAACAGAATTTAATAAGGTTGCTCATGGAACTTTTGCTATAAGAGAAGCTAATAGTTATACAGTTGCAGAATATGCTATTGATAAATTATTTAAACATAAAATGATAATAGTACCAACTATATTAATGAAATTAACAATATTTGCAAATAGATTTACACCGCATTCATTATCTCTAAAAATAGCTTACAATATTCAGATGCGTAAAGAAAAAGTTAAAGAATAGAGTTAAATATTGAGTTTGAGTATTTAATTAGATATAATAAATTAGAAAGAGGATTTTATACAGATGAAAAGATTATTTAGTATTAGCAATGACAAAGCAACATTAAAAGAATATAGAATTGAAACAAGCGGAGAACTGTTAAATTATATATACGAATATGTAAATTCAGATACAGAGTTACAAAGATTTATTATTAATTGTAATACGATTCATAGACCTTTAGAAATTGAAGGTGAAAAGATAGTTTTATATGAACCATTAAATGATAAAAGATTGGGTTCAGGAAAAGTTTATTCACCAGTAATATCTTCAGATAGTTGTACTAGTTATATAGAAAAAGTATCAGCTTCTAAATATATGAGGGTAGAACTACCAGAAGAACTATCATCAATATTAAAATTATTATTTTCTTTAGGAACAGATGAGCCAATAGAGCTTAAAAAGGAAGAAGAAAAAAGGAAAAGTATAGAAACATACCATAATATTCTGCAAGGTATAAATTTTAATTTTCGAACACCAGAATATACACAATTAGTATATAATATATTAGATTGTGTTAATGTTGTTGATGAAAAAGAATATCCATTAACTAAAAATGCTATGGAAATATTAACAGCTAAGCCATTTATAGGTCCTGAGGATGAAGAAGATTTTATAAAAGCAATCAAAATTAGTGCTTATCATTTAGACATTTTAGGATTATGTAAAATTAAAAGAGAAAATATTGCATCTCATATCAGTGGAAGAAAATAAAAAACGTAAACTTTTATATCAAGTGAATTCTCAATAAAAATATAAAATAAATGTTTTGGTTTACAATGGAAATGGTGATAATTATGTATTGTAAAAAATGTGGAGCAGCGCTACCTAGTCAAGGCTTTGTCTGCAAAAGTTGTGGGACAATGATGGATAGTGAACAAATTAAAGAACAAAAAGATTATATAAAAGATGATGACAACAAAAAATTAGAAATAAATCTATTATCAGATAAATATAGCAGTAATCCAATTAAAAGAGATTATAGCAAAAGAAAAGATAATAAAATTTTAGGCGCAATATTAATAATATTAATTCTTATAGCTTTAATAATAATTGCTTTATTAAAAGTTATGTAATAGAAAAATTAGGGCATAATATTAGAGGTGATATTATGCTTTTAACTTGTTTAGAAATATTTTTTGCTAGAATTATAGATGTATCTATATCAACCTTCCGAACAATGATAATGGTTAAAAAGAAAAGTTTTATCATACCAATATTAGCTTTTTGCGAAGTATTTATTTGGTTTATGGCCGCTAGAAAAGCTCTTAATACAGAAATTAATAGTATTATGATTCCGATATGTTATAGTCTAGGATATGCAACAGGAACTTACTTAGGAGGATTTTTATCTCGAAAATTTATTAAAAATATTAATACTATTGAAGTAACAACTAAAAGAAATAACAAAAAACTAATAAACAATTTAAGAAGTAGGGGCTTAGCGATATCAATAATTGAATTAAAAGAGCCTTATAATAAAGAAAGAAAAGATTTAATAATAATTGATGTAAAAAGTAAACTAACTCAAGAAACAATAAAGCAAATCAAAGAAAGTGATGATCAAGCATTTATCGTTGTTAAAGATACCAAAATTGTCCGCAATGGATACATAAAATAGCTTTTTTAAAAAAAAGAATTATGCTATAATAAAAAAGCGGAGGAGGTTTTGGAATGGAAAAATATTTAGAAAGATTTTATATTTTAGCAGGAGCTTTAAATAAGGCCCCTCAAAATTTAGAAAGTGAAGCAAAAAGTGACATAGTATGCAGTTTAAATCCAATACTTGAAAAGTTTTTAGATGCTAATATTGTAACTTATTATCGAGAATTAATGGATAATGTAAGTATAAGTTTATTACTTATTGATGAATTACAAAATCCAGGGAAGTATTGGTTAAGAAGTAATGAAGTAATTGATGATTTAGCTATAACCAAGAAAAGAATAGAAAAATCCCTTAATATAGAATATGGAGTATTACAACCAATCAACATAGCTGAAATATTAAAAAAATCATTTTTAATAAATCAAAATTCCACTTATAGCAATTTAATTAATAATTTTATTCAAGCATATATAAATTTAGTAATAGCATTTTACAATAAAATAATAGAAAGAGCACGAGATATAGCAAAGCTTACTAATTTAGACGAGGTTTTAGCTTATGTTCCAAAAGAAAGTTTCATATTATTTGTTGAAATATATAATTATTTAATAAACAATTTAAAGCGTATTCGAAATATAAAACCAATAGCAAATGAAGAATTTATCAATACTTTAATAATAAATACAAGACTAATGCAAATAATCGCAGGTATTTTAAATAATGAAAGTGATTTAGTAAATTATGATTTATATCATGAGTTAACTGAAGAAAGTCCTAATATTAAATATGATGAAGCCTATATAAGAGAATGGATATATA
>CAOJKG010000064.1 GCA_948437815.1 uncultured Mycoplasmatota bacterium | reverse complement strand
AAAATATAGCAAGAGACATAAAATTATGATATACTTTAATTATCATAAAGGAGTGTCAAGAAAATGAAGTATGATGATTTAGAAAAAACTAAAGAATTATTTGAAATTGACGAAGATGTACCTACACCAATAGAAAATATTGAGATGGAAGGAATTAGTAAAGATACAGTAACAGATGAATTTACTTTAGGTCTCACTGATAAAGAAGCTAGTATTATAAATAAAAAAATTAAAGAAAAAGAAGAAAATAGCAATAAGAAAAATAAAAAAGAAAAGAAAGAAAAAAAGAGCATCAAAGAAAAATGGAACGAATTAACTAAAAAGCAAAAAATTCTTACTATATCTTTAATTATTTTAGTATTAGTAGTTATTATCACTTTCACATTAATGTTAGTATTAAAAAAAGATGATAAAAAATCTGTTAATGAACCAAGTAAACCTAATGAACCAATAGTAGAATTAGAAGAAGAAAATTATACATATAAAGATGGAAGTTTAATACTACTAGATAAAAATAAAAATGAACTTGGAGCCTATGAATGTAAAAACAAAGATAAAAATTTATGTTTAGTCGCATATTTTAGCAGTGAAGATGAATTTAATGGTCCAAAATATTTATATGAAGATGAAAGCAATATTGAAAGAAGAAGTCACATATTTAATGATAATTATGTCTTTATAAAAGACAATAATAGTGAATCTTCAAGTTCCATAATCTTATATAATATTAAAGAACAAAAAGAAGAAGGTATTTATAGTTTAGTAAAAGGTTTTAAAGATTCCAATTATGTTATTGTAAAAGATAGCAGTAATAAGTATGGAACTTTAGAAATAACTAATGAAGGTCCAGTTGAAAAAATAAAAATTTCTTATGATTATTTAGGAATGATGAATAGTGATAGTAAAGTGGTTGCTAAAACTAATAATAAATACTTTATATATAACAAAGAAGGTAAATTAGAGAGTAAAGGTCTTTCTTATCCAATAAAAAATTATAATGATAATTATATAGTTATCGATAATAATGGGGAAGCTTTATATGATTACAAATCAAAGCAAGTAATCGAAGGAACTTATGATTATATTAGTCTATTAGATGATTATGTTGGTTTAGTTAAAGATAGTAAATTATACATTAGAGATTATAAGAATAATAAGTATAATGAAGAAGGAATAGAACTATTTAATAGTTATTATAATGAATTAAACATTTATAATGAAGAAAAAGTTTTAACAAATAACAAATATTCATACAAGATAAATATTATTGAAAATAATATAGATATTACCTATGTAAATAAAAATGACAAAGAAAAAAATATCAGTCTTTCGATTAATGAAGGAAAATTAAGTAGTCAATTTGCAAACTTAAATTACCTAGATGGAAAATTATATTTTTATAAAGAAGAAAATAAAAAAACATTATTAGGGACTTATAGTTGTACAAATAAAAATACAGTTGAGAGTGATACTAATTCTCTTAATACTTGTTTAATCGCAACCAATAAAGATAATACAGGATGGTTACCTATAATAAATGAAAGATATGTCTTTATTATAGATTCATTAGACAAGAACAATAAAACAATAATGTTATATGATTTAAAAAATAATAAAACTTTAAGCAGGTATTCAAGCGTTAATCCAGGAATAGATACTAAAGAGAATAAAATAACATTTATCTCTAATAACAATCTATATATAATCGCTGAAAATAAAAATAATAAATATGGTGTTATAAAAATAGAAGAAGAAGCAAAAAGTGTTATACCATTTAATTATAATAAAATAGAGAAAGTTAAAAACAATTATATAGGTACTGATAGTAACGATTCTTATGTTTTATTTGATGAAAATGGAACAAAGGTAGCTACTACTACAAAAAATATTGTTGACTTTAATAACAAATATATAAAGACAACAGCAAATAATTTATATTATATCACTGATTATTCAGGAAAAGAAATTGATAGCACAGGTTATTTACATTTAACATTAGAAGAAGATTATTATGTAGTGGTAACTCATGATAAAAAATTAAATATTAAAGAATACGATAATAAATCTTTTAGCTTAGAAAATTTATTAGATTTAGAAACGGAAGACTATAGTAATGCTTATAAAGTTGGCAAGAATAGTATAGGTTATTTAATAACTATTACCAAAACTGGAAAAGTAATTCAAGTTGATAATAAAGGAAAAGTTGTAGGTTAATTAAATATTGCCAAAATAAAAAAAATTTGCTAGAATATATTTATAAAAACGAAGACCAAGAGGAGTAAGAAGTAAAAATCTTTATAGAGAGCTTAAGATAGGTGGAACTTAAGTAAGAAAACTTCTGAAGGTAGCTTGCAAGTTGTCTATTTGAAAAAAGTAGAATAGACCGCATATTATGCGTTACAAAAATAAGTTAAATAAAAGGTGGTACCGTGCCCAAAAGCACCCTTTGGTACTATCTTTTTTTATTTTAGAAAGAAGGAATTTAAATGTTAGACACAAAATATAATCATAAATTAGTAGAAGAAGGAAAATATGAAAACTGGAAGAATAATGGTTATTTTGAAGCAAGTAAGACTGCCAAAGAGCCATTTTGTATTGTAATACCACCGCCAAATGTAACAGGAAAATTACATATAGGACATGCTTGGGATACATCAATTCAAGATATTTTAATTCGTTATAAGAGAATGCAAGGATATGATGCTGTATGGATACCTGGAATGGACCACGCTGGTATTGCCACTCAAAGTAAAGTTGATAAAAAATTAAAAGAGGAACTTGGTATAAATCCTAGAGAATTATCCCGTGAAGAATGGTTAAAACATGCTTGGGCTTGGAAAGATGAATATGCCGAAAATATTCATAGACAATGGTCTAAGTTAGGTTTATCTTTATGTTATAGTAAAGAAAGATTCACATTAGATGAAGGATTATCTAAAGCTGTACGAAAAGTATTTGTTGACTTATATAATAAAGGTTTAATATATCAAGGAGAAAGAATTATAAATTGGGACCCAGAGGCTATGACTGCTTTATCTAATGAAGAAGTTATATATAAAGATATCCCAGGCGCATTTTATCATTTAAAATACCAATTAGAGGATAGTGAAGAATATTTAGATGTAGCAACAACTAGACCTGAGACCTTATTTGGTGATACTGCTATAGCTGTTAATCCAAATGATGAAAGATATAATAAATATATAGGGAGAAATGTAATCTTACCAATTGTAAATAAACTTATACCAGTAGTAGGTGATGAACATGCTGATATGGAAAAAGGAACAGGTTGTGTTAAAATAACGCCAGCTCATGACCCAAATGACTTTGAAGTAGGCTTAAGACATAATTTAGAGCGAGTAGTATGTATTAACCCTAATGGAACTATGAATGAAAATGCTACTTCTTATGTTGGACTTGATAGATTTGAGTGTCGCAAAAAGCTAATTAATGATTTAAAAGAACAAGGTTTATTATTAAGTATTGAAAATATTACGCACAATGCACCATTTAGTGAAAGAAGTGGGGCGTTAATAGAGCCATATTTATCAAAGCAATGGTTTGTAAAAATGAGACCACTCGCTGATAGAGTATTATCCACCCAACAAGATAAAAATGCAAAAGTAAATTTTGTACCTAAAAGATTTGAAAAAATAATGAATCATTGGATGGAAATAACATACGATTGGTGTATTTCAAGACAATTATGGTGGGGACATAGAATACCAGCTTGGTATAAAGATAATGAAGTATATGTTGGAATTGAAGCCCCAGCGAGTGATGGTTGGGTTCAAGATGAAGATGTATTAGATACATGGTTTTCTTCCGCTTTATGGCCATTTTCAACATTAGGTTGGCCTGATAATACAAGCGATTTAGAAAAATATTATCCTAATAATGTTTTAGTAACAGGATATGATATTATTCCATTTTGGGTTAATAGAATGACTTTCCAAGGCTTAGAATTTATGAATAAAAGACCATTTGAATATTGTTTAATTCATGGACTTATTAGAGATAAAGAAGGACGTAAAATGTCTAAGAGTTTAGGCAATGGCATTGATCCAATGGATATGATTGAGAGTTATGGCGCTGATGCTCTAAGATATTATTTAACAACATCGGTATCAAATGGTCTAGACTTAAGATTTGATGAAGAAACTTTAAAATCAACTTGGAATTTTATTAATAAATTATGGAATGCATCACGTTTTGTTTTAATGAATTTAGAAGGAACATCTTCTTTAGATGAAAACTATGAAAATCTAAGTGATACCGATAAATGGATATTAACTAAATGTAATAAAACTATATTAAGTGTTACAAAATGGATGGATAAATTTGAACTTAATAATGCAGGATCAGAAATATATAATTTTATCTATAATGATTTTTGTGATAATTATATTGAGTTTGCTAAGTTTAATATGGAAAGTATAACAACAAAAAAAGTATTAACAAAAGTCTTAAAAAGCATATTAAAAATGTTACACCCATTTATGCCATATGTAACTGATGAAATATATTCTATGATTCCAAATGTTGAAGAAAATATAATGATAAGCAAGTATCCAAAATATAACAAAAAAGAGATATATGAAGATACCGAAAAAAAAGTAAATGATATTATTGAATTAATAAGTATTTATCGTAAAACATATCAAGAAAATCATATGGATAAGAGTGTGATAGTTAAATTTAATAATAATGAAGATTATGAATTAATAAAGAAGATTTTAAAAATAACAAATATTACAGAAGAAAAGTTAGAAAAAGTGGAATATAATATTAAAAATAAAAGATTTGATATTACTATTTACTATGAAAAAGAACTTACAGAAGAAGACAAGATATTAAAAGAAAAAGAAATAGAAAGCTTAAAAGCATCTATTGCTAAAAGAAAAAGTTTATTATCAAATGATAATTTTGTAAGCAAAGCTCCAGCAAATTTAGTAGAACAAGAAAAAGCAAAACTTCAAGAAGAAGAAGAAAAACTAAAAAATTTAGAGAATTAAAAAAATATTAGATTAAGTAAAATAAAGTACATGAAAAATCAAATTAAGAATATAACACGCAGAAATGCGTGTTTTTATATAGATTTAAAACAGAATTTGTAGTAAAATAAAAATATG
>CAOJKG010000063.1 GCA_948437815.1 uncultured Mycoplasmatota bacterium | reverse complement strand
TATTATAAATTTATTTAAAATAGCGCAAAAAACTAATTTAATTGTTAATATGAATTTATTACTAGCTATAAGTATAAAAATATTTATTTTAGGTTTAGCAGCATTTGGTCTTACTAGTATGTGGGCAGCAGTTTTTGCAGATACAGGTCTTACTTTACTTACAATTTTAAATAGTCTTAGAATTCTTAAAATAAAATAATTTATGAGTGCTAAAAAGTGTAAAGAATGTGGCTTTATACTTTTTTTTATGGTAGAATAGTGGAAGGTGAGTATAAATGGAAGATGTACTAAAAAGAATTGAAGATTATGCTTTGGAAGAAATTATGGGCGAAAGATTTGGCTCTTATGCTAAAGAAATAATTCAAGATAGAGCTATACCTGATGTGCGTGATGGATTAAAACCAGTACAAAGAAGAATTTTATTTGCTATGTATAAAGCAGGTTGGACTTATGATAAAAAGTATGTTAAATGTGCAGCGACAGTTGGGGATGTTTTAGGTAAGTATCATCCACATGGTGATTCTTCAGTGTATGATGCTATGGTACGTATGAGTCAGTGGTGGAAACAAAATGCTATTTTAGTTGATATGAAAGGTAATAATGGCTCTATGGATGGTGATGGGGCTGCTGCTTATCGTTATACAGAAGCTAGATTATCAAAAATTAGTAATGAACTTTTGGGAGATTTAGATAAAAATACAGTTAAATGGGCGCCTAACTTTGATGATAGATTATTAGAACCTACTGTATTACCTGCTAAGTTTCCAAATTTACTTGTTAATGGAACAATGGGAATTAGTGCGGGATATGCAACAAATATTCCACCTCATAATCTAGGAGAAATTATTGATGCTACAATTAAGAGAATTGATTCACCTAATTGTTATTTAGATACAATTTTAGATATTGTAAAAGGACCTGATTTTCCAACTGGTGGTATTGCTTGTGGGATTGATGGGATTAGAGAAGCTTTTAAAACGGGTAAAGGTAGAGTAATTGTTAGGTGTAAATATGATATTCAAAAAGAAAAAGGTAAAGAAAAAATAGTTATTACGGAAATACCTTATGATGTTAATAAAGCATTATTAGTAAATAGAATAGATGCAATTAGAATTGATAAAAAAATAGATGGTATGGCAGAAGTTCGTGATGAATCAGATAGAGAAGGTCTGCGCATTGTTATTGATTTAAAAGCAGGAGCTAATCGGGATTTAGTACTTAATTATTTATTTAAAAATACTGATTTACAAATATCTTATAATTATAATATGGTGGCTATTGTTAATAGAGTTCCTAAAACTTTGGGGATTTTAGAAATACTTGATGCTTATATAGCTCATCAAAGAGAAGTAATTACAGAACGTACTAAGTTTGATTTAGCCCAATATGAAAAAAGAATGCATATTGTGGAAGGTTTAATTAAATGTCTTAGTATTTTAGATCAAGTTATTAAAACAATTAGAGCTAGTAAAAATAAGAGTGATGCGATAAATAATTTAGTTAAAGAATATGATTTTTCAGGAGAACAAGCTAAAGCAATTGTCGAATTACAATTATATCGTTTAACTAATACTGATGTTGTAGAATTACAAGAAGAAATGGAAAAACTTAAAAAACTAATTGAGGGTTTAAAAGCAATTTTAAGTGATGAAGAAGTTTTAAAATATGTAATGAAAAAAGAACTTAAAATACTAAAAAAAGAATATGAAATTCCTAGAAGAACACAAATAGAAGAAAAAATTCAAGAAATAAAACTTGATATGAAAGAAATGATTCCAAAAGAAAACGTAGTAGTAGTTGTTACTAATGAAGGTTATGTAAAGAGAGTTAGTAGTAAGAGCTATGCGGCTAGTACAGAAGATACAACTCTAAAACCAGGTGATTTTGTAACAGGTTTATATGAATGTACAACACTAGACACCATTATGATATTTACAAATTTAGGTAATTATTTATTTATTCCTGTTTATAAAATTCCAGAAATGAAATGGAAAGAACTTGGAAAACATGTTAATAATGTGGTTATGCTTAATACCGATGAAAAAGTTATCGCTTCATTTATTTATAATAAAAAAGATACTTTAGTATTTGCTAGTAAACTTGGTATGGCTAAGAGAACTAAAATGGTTGATTATGAAGTAGCTAGATGTGCTAAGCCAATGGTAGCAATGAAACTTAAAAGTGATGATGAACTTGTTAATGTAGAAATTGATACAGGTAATATTGTTTTAGTAAGTGAAAACGGTTATTATCTAAACTTTAAATCAGAAGAACTTCCAATAGTGGGAGCGAAAGCTAGTGGTGTAAAAGGAATAAATTTAAAGGATGATATTCTTGTTAGTTTAACTACTTATAATGAAAAACAAGAATACATTACTTTATTTACGGATAATAAAACGGCTAAAAGAATTAAAATTACTGATTTAGAAAGTCATTCAAGAGCTAAAAAAGGTAGTACGATTTTAAAGAAAACAAAAACAGTTACTTATAAAGTATTAAGTGCTTTTGCAACATCTGCAAGAGATTTAGTGTTAACAAAAGCTGATAGTGAAATTAATATTTTTAAAAATAGTGATATTACAATTATGGATTTAGCTTCTACTGGTTCAAGCATAAGTAAATATAAACTTGATTTAGCAAGAAAAGTTACAATTAAAGAAAGTGTTAAAGAAGATAAAGAAATAAAACAGGAAGAAGTAAATCTAGAACAAATACAAGAAGAAACTAAAGCTATGTCTATGGAAGACTTTCTAGATGATTTTAAAATATAGATAAGGTTTATTCCTTATTTTTTTTTACAAAAAACTGTTAATTAAAATCACAAAATATGACTATTATATTGAATTTTTATCAATTATATTATATACTAGAAATATAAAATGTAAAAATACAACAAAGGAAGTTTTGGCAAGTTTTGTCGAACATAATGAAATTTTTTATTTGTTGTATTAAAATGGTGAGAGTAAAGGAAGAATATTATGAATAATAAGAATAAAACATTAATAATGGTAGTGGGAGTACTTTTAGTGATGATAATGGGAGTATCATTTGCTTATTTTTTAGTAGGAGTAAAAATTGAAGGAAATGGTGGAAATACAAACATTCAAGCTGGAGGTTTACCTTTAGTTCAATATATTACAGGAGATAATAAATTAGAAAAAAATAACTTTACACCAAAAGATATAATACAAAAAAACTTTAAAATAAAAGTAACACCAACAAAAGATATAAAAGAAGTAACATATAGAATATATTTAAAAATAGATGAAAACACATTTGAAAAATGTGATAATACGAATTTTAATGAAGTAACAAATAATTGTGAATTAGATGCCCAAGAATTGATTTATAGATTTAAAAATAGTAGTGGAGAAATAATAAAAGAAGGAGATTTAACTGGAGTTACTGGAGAAATAGATATAACAAGAGATACTAAAATACAAGAAGTAGCTACAGAATATGAATATAAAGTAGAAATAGAGTTTGTTGATACTAATAAAGATCAAAACCATAATATAAATAAAGTATTTAATGGAGAAATAAAAGTTGAATTTGCAGCAAAAGAACAGACTGTTAATGATATTATATTAGGTTTGAATGCTAAAACTGAACAGCCAGACTTTTCTCAAGTGGCAACAACAGATGAAGGAGTATATAAAGTAGAGGATGGAATGTATGGAGGATATTCATACTATTGGAGAGGCGCAGTAACAAATAACTATGTAAAATTTGGTGGATTCTGTTGGAGAATAATTCGTATAAACGGAGATGGAAGTATGCGTTTGATATACGATGGAGCAACATGTCATGCAAATGGAACAAGCACAAGTGATAGTATAGCAGTAGCAAGTACAGCATACAATACATCATATAATAATAGTTCATATGTAGGATGGACATATAGTACAGGAAGTCAAAGAACCCTAAGTGGAACAGCAACAGGAAGTTCATTTAATTATGCAGGATACAAGAGATTGTATACAGATTATGCACCAACATTAAGCTGCAATTCAGGGGATGTATACACATTAAAGGTAGGATTAATAACAGCGGATGAAGTAGAATTTGCAGGCGGAAAGGAGGCAAATAATACATCATACTATCTATACAACGGACAGGCCTACTGGACCATGTCTCCGTCTCTCTGGGATGGCAGTGGTGCTCGCGTGTTCCTTGTGCGTGGTAGTGATGGCTACCTCTACGCCGGCTACGTGGACGGCACTTATGGTTTGCGCCCAGTAATAAATCTGAAAGCTGATACATTGTTCGCAACAGGAGGAAATGGAACGCAATCAAAACCTTATGAATTAATAGATTAATTTGCCTATAATGCTTTTCTTTTCTAGTTATAGGCAAATATTATAATACTATGGAGAGCTAGCTCTCTTTTTTGTTTTAATTTCTTTTTTTATTTCATATAATTTAGTGGTGATATTAATGGATAAAAAAGATGCTTTTAAATCTTTTGCTAAAACTCATCCAGAACTTATAAATAGTATTAAATCTGGTGATGCTTCTTGGCAGAAGTTATATGAAATATATGATATATATGGGGAAGATGATAGAGCATGGAATACTTATTTTAATAAAAGTGCAAATACATCTAATTCATCATCTTTTAGTGGAATTACAGATATAGTTAAAAATATTGATATGGAAAGTGTACAAAAACATATTAATACTGCTCAAAAAGCTTTAGGCTTAGTTCAAGAATTAACTGGTAAAGGAGCTAGTGCTGGTGAAATAAAAACACCTGTAATACCTAGACCTATTAATAAATTTTTTGAGGATTAATTATGCGGATGAGGGTTTTATTAGAAATAAAGAAAGATAAGAAAATGTGGGATTTATTAAAACTTAATTCTTATTGGGTCAAAGATTTAAATAGAGATTCTTCTAGTATAAAAAGATTTAAAGAAGATATGAAAGTTAAGTATAAACTTAGAACTACAGATAAAATAAGTGATGCGATAGATAATATTGATTTAATAAGCAATGTTCTTAGTGCTTTAAAATAAAATTGGAGATTATGACTAGTCTCTTTTTTAATTTGTTGTTATAATTATATAGAGGAGAGAGACTATGGAAAAATTCATACCTGATATGTATCAAAAAAATATATATGATATTAATTATGATTTGCTTAAGA
>CAOJKG010000062.1 GCA_948437815.1 uncultured Mycoplasmatota bacterium | reverse complement strand
ACAGTTAAGTTAATTGCAATGGATAATGATAAAATATTATTTAAAGATTATCAAAGACATTTTTCTAATACTTTAAAAACTATTCAGAGTTTACTAAATGAATTTTTAAAGGTTGTTAAAAAAGATGATAGTTTTAGAATTGCGTTTACTGGTAGTGGTGCTCTAGCTTTAGCAGAGTTTTTAAATGTTCCTTTTGTGCAAGAAGTTATAGCTTGTAAAAATGCGACACTAAATTATGCTAGTAATATAGATGTTGTGGTAGAACTTGGTGGGGAAGATGCTAAAATAATATATTTTACTAATGGCATTGAACAAAGAATGAATGGAAGCTGCGCAGGAGGTACAGGAGCTTTTTTAGATCAAATGGCTGTTCTTTTAAATACAGATACTGATGGTTTAAATAAATTAGCGCAAAATGGTGAAAAAATATATCCTATTGCTTCTCGCTGTGGGGTTTTTGCTAAAAGTGATATTCAACCTTTAATTAATGAAGGGGCTAAAAAGGAAGATATTGCATTATCAATTATGCAGGCAGTTGTAAATCAAACTATTAGTGGACTTGCTTGTGGGAAACCTATTAGAGGTAATGTTATGTTTTTAGGTGGCCCTCTTAATTATTTAGATACTTTAAGAAATGCTTTTGTTAAAACTTTAAATTTGAAAGATACTGAAGTACATATTCCTACTGATGGACATTTATTTGTTGCTAAAGGAACTATTTATTCTAATATGGATATGGAGCCTATTAGTTATGAGGAATTAAATAAAAAAATAGATAAAATAAAAAAGTTTAAAGAAAAAGCTAGTTTGTCTTTAAAACCTTTATTTAAAGATGAAAATGAATTCCAAGAATTTAGAAAAAGACATGCGAAAGATAGTGTTAAAAATTTAGATATTAGTAAATATTCAGGGAATGCTTACCTAGGAATAGATGCAGGTTCAACAACTGCTAAATTAGTTTTAATTGATGATGATGCTAATATTTTGTATCAGGATTATCGCTCTAATATGGGTAGTCCTATTGATACAATAAAAGCTATGATATTAGAAATGTATAAAGTTAAACCTTTAGATGTTGTTATTAGAGTTAGTGGTTCAACTGGTTATGGCGAAGGATTAATTAAAACTGCTTTTAATTTAGATATTAGTGAAATTGAAACAATGGCTCACGCTAGAGCAGCAGAATTCTTTAATCCAAATGTTACTTCAATTATCGATATTGGTGGACAAGATATGAAGTATATCAAACTTAAAGATGGTGTGGTTGATACAATTTTACTTAATGAGGCTTGTTCTTCAGGATGTGGTTCTTTTATTGAAACACTTGCTAAATCTTTAGATATTTCTATAGAGGAATTTGTTAATTTAGCACTAAAGAGTAAAGCACCAGTAGATTTAGGTAGTCGTTGTACAGTTTTTATGAATTCGAAAATTAAACAAACACAAAAAGAAGGTCGACCTTTAGGAGATATTTTTGCAGGTCTTAGTTATTCAGTTATTAAAAATGCTTTACAAAAAGTTATGAAAGTTAGAGATTTTGAAACACTTGGAGATAATATTGTAGTTCAAGGTGGAACTTTCTTAAATGATGCAGTCCTTAGAGCTTTTGAAATAATCACAGGTAAAATGGTAAAAAGACCTTCTATTGCAGGTTTAATGGGTGCTTACGGTATGGCTTTAATTGGAAGAGATACTTATTTAAATTATGAAGAGGAAAGTGTTTCATCATTATTAGACGCTTGTAGTATTTCTAATTTACAACCTAAAATAATGCATGCAAGATGTGGTAGATGTGAAAATAACTGTGCTCTTACTATTAGTTCTTTTGGTAAAAAGAAATTTATAAGTGGGAATAGATGCGAGCGTGGTAGTGGAAATAATGGTTCTTATAATTTACTACCTAATATGTATCAGTATAAATATGATAGATTATTTAATTATGAATCTTTACCATTAGAAGAAGCTTATAGAGGTAAAATAGGAATTCCTAGGGTTCTTAATATGTATGAAAACTATCCTTTTTGGCATACTCTTTTTACTAATTTAGGTTTTAGAGTTATTTTATCAGACCATTCTAATCGTAATTTATTCTTAAAAGGAATTGAATCTATTCCTTCAGAATCAGCTTGTTACCCAGCGAAAATAGTACATGGACATATTATGAATTTAATAAGTAAAGGGATTAAAACAATTTTTTATCCTTGTATTATGTATGAGAAAAAAGAATTTAAAAAAGCTGATAATAATTATAATTGTCCTATTGTTACTAGTTATTCAGAAGCAATAAAATTAAATGTTTTAGATTTAAAACATGAAAATGTTAAATTTTTAAATCCTTTTCTACCTTTAGAAGATGATAAGTTATGTGATGTTTTATATAAACTAGATGAATTTAAAGAATTTAATTTTACTAAAAAAGAACTTAAAAATGCGATTAAATTAGCAAGTATGGAAATGAATAATTTTAGAACAGATATTATTAATAAAGGTAAAGAATTTTTAGAATATATTGAGAGACATGATATAAATGCAATTGTTTTAGCAGGCCGTCCATACCATCTTGATAAAGAAATAAACCATGGGATTGATACTTTAATTAATAGTCTTGGCTTAGCTATACTTACTGAAGATAGTATTTGTTATGATGCTAGTGAAATGAAACTTAGAGTAGTAGACCAATGGAGCTATCACTCTAGAGTATACCGTGCTTGTGATGTAGTAAGTAAAAATCCACGTTTAGAGCTCGTTAGTTTAAATTCGTTTGGTTGTGGCTTAGATGCCATTGTAACTGACCAAGCCGAAGAAATAATGCGAAAAAATAATCGATTATATACTGTGATTAAAATTGATGAGACTTCTAATTTAGGTGCTATTAAAATAAGACTTCGTTCTCTTCTTTCGTCAATGAAAAAAAGAACTAATTCTTTAGATTATAAACCGTTTGTTTTTGAAAAAAACACTTTTAAAAAAGATATGAAAAAAGAACATACTATTTTAGTGCCAGATATGTCACCACATCATATGCCCCTTCTTATTAGTGTATTTAAAAGTCATGGATATAAAGTAGAATTTTTAAAAGATATGAATGATGAAATGTTGGATAATGGATTAAAATATGTTAATAATGATGCTTGTTATCCCTCACTTATTGTTATAGGTCAACTTATTAGTGCTCTAAAAAGTGGGAAATATAATCTTGATAAGACAACTGTTTTAATTAGTCAAACTGGTGGGGGATGTCGCGCAACTAATTATATTGGCTTAATTAGAAAAGCTTTAAAAGATGCTGGGTTTAATGTGCCTATTATATCTTTTAATATGAGTGGTCTAGAAAAAGAACAAGATTTTAAACTTACTCTTCCGATTATTCATAAACTTTTAATGGCAGTTATATATGGTGATTTACTTATGAAATTATTATTTGCTACGAGACCTTATGAAACTGTAAAAGGAATGAGTGAGGAAATATATAATAAGTATTATAAAATATGTGAAGAAGCTGCTCAAAAAGGAAGTTTTAAAGAGTTTAAAAATAATATTAAAACTATAATTAATGAATTTAATAATATTCCAATTACTAATGAAGTTAAACCTAAAGTTGGAATTGTAGGAGAGATTCTAGTTAAATATCATTATTTTGGTAATAATTATTTAGTTGATACTTTAGAGAGTGAAGGAGCTGAAGTAGTAGCGCCAGAACTTATGGGCTTTGTTAAATACTCAGCGATAGACCATGTTATTAAATATGAACTATTAAGAACAAGTAAAACAATGGCTGTGATTGCTAATGAACTTTTAAAAATAATTGACTATTATGAAAAAACAGTTAGAACTTGTCTAGAAAAAACAAGATTTATGCCTACTACTAATATTAAACATTTGAAAGAAAATGTTAAAGATGTTATTTCTACTGGTAATCAAACTGGAGAAGGATGGTACTTAACTGGAGAAATGATTGAACTAATAAAAGAAGGTGTTCCTAATGTTGTATGTGTACAGCCTTTTGGTTGTCTACCTAATCATATAGTGGGTAAAGCTGTTATGAGAAGAATTAAAGAGTTATATCCAGAAGCTAATATAGTTGCAGTTGATTATGACCCTGGAGCTAGTAAAAGTAATCAAATTAATCGTATTAAGTTAATGCTTAGTGTAGCTAAAGAAAATATTAAAGATAAAGAAATAGTTTAGAGTAATTTCTAAATTTTTTTCTTTTTTAAATAGTTAATTATTCAAGCATTTTTTAGAAATGAGCTTATTAAATAAAATATTATTTGCTTGATTTTTTTAATTTGTATGTTATAATATTTTCTGATTTGAGAGGGGAATTGTCATGAATAATGATTTTCAAAATTTGAGAAAAAGCTTAATTAGTGGAGCGTTACTCTTATCAATGATGCTTACAGGTTGTTCGGGAGATAAAGATAATTCCAAAAAGATTTATGTAGATGATACTTTTACTTATACAGAAATTATTTATGATGAAGGAGTTATTACTGGTACTTTACCTTCTAGTAAGGTTGATGAGTTTGTTAAAATTATTACTTTTAAACAAGGCGATGTAACTTTTACAAGACTAGTTGGTATTGAAAATCACCACAATGGTGGAGTTCGAGGGCCATATTATAGAATTGTGAAATATTACGATTTAGATACGGGAGTTACTTTGATATCTTATATTAATCATGATACTAGTGGAAAAACTATGGAGAGTGTTGATTATAGTACAGGAGAAAATTTAGAGATAGTTCAAGTAATAGACTTTATTCCTTATTTATATCAGGAAGGAAAATTTGCAGATACTTACGAAATAAACGATTTGTTAAATTTTTATCATGAAAAAGTTGAACCAATACTAAATACTGAAGAAGAAATGACTTTAAGCTAATGTAAATGGTAAAATTTTACTTGACAAAACATATACTATAATGTTATAGTATTTTTGAATTTTAAATTTAGGTTCTGCCTCGGTGGAACCTATTAAAATCAATATTATGATACACCAGGATGTGTGTTAATGGAAGGAGGAAATTTTAATGCCAACAATTAATCAACTTGTTAAGAAAAACAGAAAAGACAAAAAGAAGAAGAGTAAATCTCCAGTTTTAAATGTAGGTTATAATGCTATGACTAGAAAACAAACTGATACAAAAGGACCTCAAAAACGTGGTGTTTGTACTCGTGTTGGAACTAAAACACCTAAGAAGC
>CAOJKG010000061.1 GCA_948437815.1 uncultured Mycoplasmatota bacterium | reverse complement strand
TTTTTCTCGTGCTGAAAAATCGAAAGAAGAAAAGCGATATAATGAAATGCTTGATTATTATAAACCTTTTCATGAGAATTACACTAAAAAATTTGAGGAAGAAAAGAAAAAGCGTAGAGATGAAATAATCAAGAGAAATATAGAGAAACGGAATAATCGGTACTTAGGGTAATTAAGATTAGAAAATCTTGTTATTCTAAAAGTAGATTATAGTTAGATTTTATAAGGGTTAATCATCTAAAATTTAATTCTAATAAACTACTATATAATTAACACTATTACTACTCTATAAAAAAATAATAAATATCACATCACAAATTCATCTATAATTTTTAAAATTATAGATAAAAAAATCAACTTCATCAAGAATTTTTATAGGAAAGGTTGGTTTTAAACGTATTAAAATAATAGAAAGAAGATGATTAAAATTGAAAAACGAGTGTAAATGTAATGAAATGAGGAATTATTTAATAGATAATGTACTTATGAAAGCTCATTACTCTGCTACTAGTAAAGGAGATAGAAAAGCAGTTACTATAATAGAGGGTACTATCAATGAGTTATATAAGATACATACTCCTAAAGGTGTTATTAATTTTTTTAATAATATAGTTAAATGTAATACTTCAAAATTAAAATGGGTATCTAAGTATTTAAAAAATAGAAAGATACTACGTTTAGAAGATGTAAAAAGAAATTTTGATAAAAAGTTTAATAGTAAATGGTTAAATAAGTAAAAAAAGTTAGAGATTTTTAACTTTTTTATTTTTAATAAGTTATAATCTTCTCTTATTCATTACATATTTAAGTATTTTAGAGAGTTTTTAGTAAATTAATGTAATTATGTTAGTTAATTAGAAACTCTCTTTATTTCTGTATTTATGAGTGAATTTAGTTTATTCTGTAGGATAGGTTTTTCGTTATATATTTAATTAGATGATGATAAGGGAATAATTATGAGTAAATTATATGAAAGCATAGATAAATTAAAAAATTTTACAATATTAAAAGAAGATATAGTTAAAATAGATGATCCTTTAATTACACATATTACACTATGTTATGATTCTGATACATCTATGGTAGATTTATCATCTGCTGTAAAAGCATTTAATAAGTTTGATAATAAGGGCTATTTTATAGCAAATATAGAACCATTTATAGAAGATGAAATATCTGCAGAGTTTTTTACAATACTGAATAAAGTAAAAGCAATAATAGTTTATTTTAGTGATGATAGTAAGATGGAATATGGTATTACTTGGAGTTCACCATTTAATAAGATAAGTGATGATATGTATATAATGTTATTTGAAACAAATAATGGAGAATACTATCTATAGAATTCTAAATCTTAGAGTTCTTTTTTTCTGCTTTGACTTCTAGGTAGCGGGATTTAAGAAAAATTTTTATTTAAAATATTATTAGAGTAATCAAGTAACTCTAACAAGTGATTATTCATAACTTATTTCGAGTATATACAATTTAAATTAAAAAGTAATATAATTAAGTTGAAATAAGTTAAATTCACTAAATTTCTTGTATTATGAGAGAATTTAATAAATTTTAAAGAAAGGCGGTTTAAAGTATGATAAGAACTTCAATAAATACAGTTAGTGATGAAGAATTTGATAAAATAGTATTTCCTTTTGATGAAGCTATAACAAAGTATATTGATAATCTTATAAATGATTATATTGCTTATTACTTAGCTATGGGGTATAAAATGAGTGCAATTTGGAATTCATCATTAGAAACACATTGTAATTCTTCGATTGGAAATTTAACTGATATAAATAATTTCGATTATGATGCGATTAAAGAAATTTTAGAGAAAAAATATGGTTTAAAGATAATAAATGATGAACAATTAGAAATTGAAGAAATAAAAAAATAACTATTGAAACAAGAAATAGTTATTTTTTGTTGGTTTTTTTTAATTGTTTTAAATCTTCTTCGCTTAAGTTTCTTAAAGCAAATTCGATACACTCATTTAATAAGCGATTAACTGATATATTAGTTTGTTTTGATAATTCGCTGATTTTATTCATAGTATATTGCTTTAATCTTATGGTTTTTAATATACTTTGTTCTTCATTTAAATTAGGTAAAGTAAATTTTTCCATTGTTGCACCTCCTAATATTAGTATCACTTCTATAACTAGATTATAAAATTATGTATTACTTTTTGTAAGTTACACAAATTGTAGTACAAAAAGAAAAATTGTGATATAATTATAAGTAAAAGGAGTGATTTTTATGAAAATTTTAACAATAATAGGGTCATACATTAAAACCCATATAATTACAACAGCTGTAGTTGGTACAGTGGTAGTTGGAGGTACTATAGCAACACCAATTATAGTAAATAACATTAATGATAATCAAAATAAAGTAAACACTGAAATAAAAGAACCTAATAAACAAGAAGTAGAAAATAAAACTTGTGAAGATGGTTATGAATTAGTTGATAATGAATGTATGGAAATAAAACAAGAAGAACCAAAAGAAAATGAAACTAATAATGAAAATACAACAAATACAAATAAACCTAACACTAATACTTCTACTACTAAACCAAACAATAACAAACCAAGTACTAATAAACCAAATACAACCAAACCGCAAGAAACAAAGCCAACTTGTAATGATATAAGTTGTAAAATAACTGAAAGTAACAGAGTTGTTTATTATGAGGGTAAAATGTTATTTGGAATTAAGGTATTTCAACCATCTGGTTATGGATATGATGTAGATGGATGGCAATATAATAGTTCTTTAATACAGAGTTTATCTAAAGAGGAAAGAAATTACATATTTAATAATTACTTTAAAAAAGAAACTTATTGCGATACTAATCATAGAACTTCCACAAATTGTTTAGTATATTCAGCTTTTGAAGAAAGAATGGATGATCTTAATAAAGGTTCAAAAGATGAAATATATCAATATAGTCAAAACACTAAATATATTACATCTTGTATAGCATATATTCAGAATGGAACTATACCTGAAGGTTATGATAAAAATACAATGGATGGAAATTGTCATCAACGAGATACAGATACATTTAAATGGACCGTAGAAGATGTACAACATAATTTAAATGAAGATGCAAGACTTACTAAGTTACATACCAAATCAATAAATGAATGTAAAAGTCATAAACAAGCATATCAAACAACTAGAAGTTTATTACAAAAATAAAAAGAGAGGTGTTTATTTTGAAAAGAATAATTATATTGAGTTTAATTATGTTATTAAGTTTTATAGTAATTGGTTGTAGCAATAATAATCCTAAAGTTTCTAATAGTAACAATAACAATAAAGAAAATACAATGACTTGTAAATGGTCTCGTGATTTTAATAGTACAGAATATAATGATTTAAGTATCGAATTTATTTTTAATTTTAATTCAAATGATGAATTGATTAGTGTTAATGAAAACCAATTTTTTGATAATTCTAATACTATGATAGACGTTCCTTCAAACACAAAACAAATAAAAGAAAAATTAGAAGAAATAAAGTATATTAAAGTTGATGTTAATATAAATAAAAGCAATAAAGATATGTTTTATAATTATACTATTGATATTAATTCAATAAAAAAGGATTTAAATGAGAAAATTATTACTCCAGATTTTTATAAAGAGTCCGAATATACATATTATTCTATGTTTCCAATAGTCACTTTTGAGCCTGAAATTTTAAAAGAATATATTCATTATAATAAAGAAACATTAAAAGTAAAATTAATTACCGATTTTAATTTTAATTGTAAATAAGAGGTGGATTATGAGTAAAAAGTTAATTTTAATAATAATTTGTTTATTAGTATTAACTGGTTGTGGACAATCTAATCAGCTAGATACTAATAGTAGTAAAATAAAGGATACTTTGGTGTATCGTGAAAAAATTGATGGAGATAGTGACATACTATATTATGAAATTATTTTTAATTTTGATAAAGATAACAAACTGATTAGTATTAATGAAATTGGCGATTGGGATTATAGTGAAACTCCTTATAATATAGAAGTATTAAAAAAAGGTATAGAAACTAAAAACTCCAATTGTAGGTATGGCAAATCAAATGTTACTATAAAAGATAAATCACAAAATATACTTAGATTTAATTATCTAACTGATATACAAAAAATAAGAGAAGATTTAAAAAATACAAATGATAAAGAAAAATTTTATGATAACTATGATGAGGAAAGAAGTATTTGTAGACTTTTTCCGATAGTGGAAGAAATAGAAGAATATTTGGAATACGGAAAAGAAGAATGGGAAAAACTTATAAATTCACAAACTAGTGAAGATGATGATTTAAATACTGAAAGTTCTACAATTAAAACTGAGGGAAGTTATTATTCTGATACTGGTAAAATAATGCGTATTGATTTTGAAAATGATAAAAAAATAAGTATTGACTATGATACTGGGTGTACTGAAGAAATGCCTTGTGGTGGATATTCTGAAATGGGGACTTATAAAATTGAGGGAAATAAAATAATTGCAACAATGACACATTATTATGGGATTGTTGAAACTGAACTAGATAAAATTAAAAAAATTGAATTTACAATAGTAAATGAAAACCAAATAAAAAATGATAGTCAAGTATTTAATTATAGAAAGTGAGTGGTTTATGTGAGTAAGAAACAAATAAAAAATGAAGAAATAGAAAAGAAAAAGGGAAAAGGAAAGAAAATATTTTTAATCATATTATTAATTATTTTTGTGCCTATAATATTATTCTTTGGATATAGATTTATTAGTAATAAGTTAGATGGTATGAATACTAAGAAAATGGGCAATACCATTAATGAAATTTCAAAGGATAGAATAGATTATGTATTTATAGAAATTAATCCATCATTTGTATTAACTATAAAAGAAAATAAAGTAAATGATATTGCTTGTTTAAATGATGACTGTGTAAGTATTTATAATGATATTGATGTTAAAGGAAAAAGTATTGGCGAGAGTATCGATAATCTTTATAATCTAGCAAAAGAAAAAGGTTTTGATACTTCTAAAGGGGTTAAAGTAAAAACTACTATTAGTTTAAATTTTGAAAATAAAGATTATATTTCAGTAGAATTTATTGATGAAACATCTAAACAAGAACTGTTATCAAACATTAAAAATAACGAGGAAATAAAGAATAATAGTAATGATGATTATTATACTAAGTTAT
>CAOJKG010000060.1 GCA_948437815.1 uncultured Mycoplasmatota bacterium | reverse complement strand
AAAGAAATAAACTCGAATAAAGAAAAAGAAAAAGAAGTAATAGATGAATCAGATGATATAAAAGAAAAAATCTATTTAGATAAGATAGAAGAATTTAAGAGAAAGAATATTATTTTTAAATTTATAGATAAAAAGGATTTACCTAAAGAAAAAATATGCTTTAGATGTGGAACTAATTTGACAAATAAAGATAATTCTATGTATCAAAGTCATAGAATTTGTAATAAATGTAAAACTAAAAAATTGAAAGAATTATTTACTCCTATAAAAGAGTTGGCTAAAATTAGAGAAAAGAGGAATAAAAATGATTAAGAATCCTTCACAATATCAGATAAATTTAGCAATAGAATCAGATGATTATGTAGTAGCTAGAGAATTAACTGGATTTACTAAACTATTTGATAAATTTATGAAAAAGTTATTAAATATTACTCCTAACATGGTTACTTATAAAAATAAAAAATATGATAGTAGGTTAGTAGTTATTTACTCTAAAGAAGAAATGTATTCTTTTATTCATAGAGAAATAGATGGAACATTACATAACAAGAAGAATCCTAATATAAAAATAAGTAGAATGTTTGATGTAGATGCGAATATAAATTTTGTTGTTTTTGAATTAGGAGAACAAGTATTTAAAATAGACTTTTTTGATTTATATAATTTATTAGATGGGGTTAAGATTAAGTATAATAGTATGATTGAAAATCCTGAATCTACTAAGTATCAAGAAGTAATTAAATCTTCAGTAAGCAAATATAAAGATGATGAGTATGAATATGAATTTTTAAATGGATTTCATCTAGATTTAGTTACTGTACAAAATATGAAAAGCCAGAATATTAAAATTCATGAGAGAACTTTTGGAGTAGAGACTGATGAGTTTAAGACTGAAGATGAAGCATATCAACAGTTATCTGATATCTTAAAAGCTAGAATAGAAGTTGCTATAAGTAACCCTATATTAGATGATAAAAAATTATTAAGAAGAAAAAGGATAGGAGAAAATCATAGTATTGAAGTTTAATTTGTTGAGAAAACAAAAATCTTATTCTGGTAAAATAGAAACAGTAAATGATTATAAATATTTAATAATAGATAAAAGTCTTAGAAATAAAATAAAGAAATATCCTACTTATGATTTAGAATTAGATAATACTAATAGTGTTATATTAAAAGTAGGGTATTCTTTTCCTTTTAAAATAAATAAAAGATCTAAAGTTTATGCTCTATTTATGCCTACTAAGATAACTTGTCATATAGGGCATTTTAATATTATAATAATTAAGTTAATGAAAGAAGGTAAATAATATGGATGAAAAAGAATTATCACCTTATGAATATTTTAAATCTGTAAAAGAAAAAGTAAATGAGATTAATGATAAAGATATAAATAAGCTTTATTCAATCTCTACTGAGTTACTAGAGAAGTACAAGAAAACTGGTCAAATGAAATCAGCTAAAAAGTTAGCTTTTCATATTAAATCATTATTAAAAGAAAAAGAAATAATTGATCTAGGTATTACTAAATTTATTTATAAAGAAGATATAGAAAATTATATAGATAATATAGCAAAAGATGTAGTTAAGATTATTGAATTAAAAAATTATCCAAGAGAAATACCAGATGAGCTAATTGAAACAATAGAAAAGACTAAAGATATTTTTGATGAGTTATATGTATTATTTACAGATTATACTAAAGAATTAACTGAAGAGGTAAATAAAGAAAGAGATCCAATATTATTTGGAGCTTTTATAGATAGAAAAAATGATGCTATGTGTCAAAGATTTTATTATCTTGGAGACTGGATAGATGAATATTGTGATTTAACCTTAGATAAGTTGGTATCTCAAACTAATAAAGAGATAGTAAAAGAAATATCTATTCCTGAAGATAAAGATGAGTTAATAAATCAGTTAAATAGGTTACAAGAAACTAAAACAGAAGATGTATTTACTGTAACATTAGAAGCAAAGAAAAAACATAAATTTGGTTTTGTAACTAAAGTATTAAACGTTATAAAAGGTAATTAGTATGAAAAATACAGTAGATTTAACTTTAAAAAGAGATTTTATGAAAGAGCATAATGATTTATTTGATTCAATTAGTAGACATCTTTTATTTCAAGCTATTGGTAAACGTAAACTATTACCCTGGAGGAATGAAATAAGACAAATACAAGATGATGCAGATTTAGCAATACAGTTTGGGGGTTTATATCGAGAATCTGATTATAATAATCATAGGTGTTTAATAGTTGGAACAAAGAAAGATAGAGAACAGTTTAAGTTTAATCAGTCTATACATGATAATGTATGTGAAAGATGTGGTAAGAAATTACAAGAGATCCCTTGGGATAAAGAGTTTGGATTTTGTAAGAAATGTTATGAAGATTTAAAAACAGATAATGAATTACAAAATGAAAAAGTATGTTGGAGAACTTTTAAAAGAGTTGAAGATATAGAAATTAGAATATGTTGGAAGAGGTGATATATTTGATTAAAAAATTAAAACCAAAGCAAATTGAATTAGTATTTGAAAATTGTGAATATTGTGTTATCCCTATTAAGTATATACATAGGTTTTCTATTAGTAATTTTAATAATAGATTAGATTATAGTATATTAAATGGATTACTAAATTTTAGTAATTGTAGATTAGACTATTTAGAGATTTCTAATGATTTCTTGTTAAATAATTTTCCGAGATTTAATGAAGAATGTATTAATAAAGATATTAATTTATTTGATAGAATTAAAAATGTAAATGACGTAGTATCTATTGAGTTAGTTTATAAAAGAAAATCAAAAACAGTTCAATTTTATTTACCTTGGAATGATGAAGATGAATACTCAAATAAGTATCAGACTTTTGAGGTAAAAGAAAAAACTAGTATTTTAAAAGTTAGTAAGGATGGTAAAAATGATTAGTTGGAGAGTTAAGCTGAGAACTACATTAGTGGTTCTTTTAGTTGTTTTATTATGTTTTTGCATTTATTGGTTATTTACTGCTATAAAAAATTCAATAATAGAAAGAAATAGACATTATTCAGATTTAATGAGAGTTACAGATAAGCAATCATTAGAATATGCAATAAATAATAAATTAGAAGAATTTCTAATATCAGGTACTGTAGTATCTAATGAAGAAGTTACTTTTCCTGAATTAAATCAATCATTTGCTGGTATTAAAAGAACTAGATATTGTTATGAATCTCATATAAAAACAGAAACATATACTGATAGTGATGGTGATACTCATACTAGAACTAAAACTGTCTGGGAATGGGAAAGAAGAGGAACAGAGGAGCTGAAGACTAATACAGTAACTTTATTAGGACAATCTTTTTCAATTTACAATGTACCTTATTCATATACAAGACAAAATTATAAAAATATCGGAGAGGATTTTACCCATAATAAAAGTGGAAGTTACTATTATATAAATAATGATACTAGATATAATTATGAAATAATACCAAAGTCTTGGAATATTACGATGACTTGTAATTATAAAAAAGAAATGATTAAAAACTTTTATAATCAATCTTTAGAAGAAGTGGTAAGACCTTGGGGTATTACTTGGACAACAGTAGTTATGATAATTTTTATAGTAGGTATTATAATAGGAGGGTTTTTATTCTGGTTATTTTGGGAAAATATATTTTATAGCTTCCTAGTTGACTAGAATAAACTAATAATGAAAAATAATTAAATGCAGGTATTTCTATTAGATAAGAAAGATCTGCATTTATTATTTTATAAAATTTTATAAAAATTTTCAAAAGATCCTTTACAAATTTGAAAATATAGTATATATTGATACTATAAATTTTCTTAAGAAAAATATTGTAAAGGAACGAAGGAGGAATTAAAAATGAAATTTTTAAAACAAAGTAAACACAAAAAGGAGCCAGACCTGAAAAAGAACAAATTAAAATTTAAGAAAGGGAAAAGATCTAAAGGTAAGTTAAAAGTAAAGAAAGAAAAATTAACATTTAAACAAAGAATAAGAAAATTACCTGCTTGGATTAAAATTATATTAGTAATTATAGTAACACCAATTGTAATAGTATTAGACTTATTACTTAGATTAATTAAATCTTTACCAAAAACTATTAAACCTACACTAAAATATATAGCAAATAATTTTATTTCAATTTTAATACTTATATTTTTAATTTTTACAGTACATACAGGATATAAGTTATTAAATAATACAACTAGCAAAATAGATCAATTAGAAGATCAAATAACAACAGATAAAGAATTAGATACACAAAAACAAACAGAATTAGATGAATATAATAAGAAAATAGAAGAAAGATTAAATGAATTACAAAAACAAACAGAAGAACAACAAAATCAAACTAAGGAATTAAGAGAAAAACTAAATAAAGTTTCAGTAACATCAAGAGGTAGTACTACACCTAGACAATCAGCAAATACTCAAACAACTACAAAAGTTACTGGATCTAAAGCAGAATATCAAGCATACGCTAAACAACTATGTAATAATTATGGATGGTCAGAAAATGATTTTCAATGTTTAGTAAAGTTATGGAATAGAGAAAGCGGATGGAATCCAGCAGCTAGAAATAAATCTTCAGGAGCTTTTGGTATTCCCCAATCTTTACCTGCTAGTAAGATAGCTTCTGAAGGAAATATAAATGATCCTCAAGCACAAATTAGATGGGGTTTAAAATATATTAAAAATAGATATGGAAATCCAAGTAATGCTTGGTCACACTCTCAACAAAAAGGATGGTATTAAAATGATAAATTATGAAGATATAGAAAAAGAAATAAAAAGATTAGCATATAATGAAAAACAAGAACAAGAAGCAATGAAATTATTAAATGAATCTAAATCAAAAATCAAAAATATCATCTCTAGGTTTATTTATAACAAAGATTATGGAAAAGAACTAGTATTATTAACTACACCAGATATAAATTTAAGGTTTAAATTTGAAAAGGAGTAAACATGATGAGATATTGTGAAGAATGTGGATTAAGAATTAGTATTGAAGAACATCGTGACAATTTAGGTTTATGTGATAGATGTGCAGATGAAGAAGAATATTGGTATGAATTTCTAATGGGTAGATATTAGCAGGAAGGAGTTGATCTCATGAATGAAGATATTCCTATTATAACAAGTCCCTCTATTAAACAGAAAAAGTTACCTTTAATTAATAAAATGAATAGAGAACTAAGAAAAATAATAGAAAACTTGAAAGATGAAAATGGTACAGTTGATAAAAAATCTCTAGATAAAGAAGTAAAGAAAATGTTAGAAAAATATAAAAATAAATACTCTATAGAATTCTCTAATAGTTCATTATTTTCATCTTCAGTAAGTTTAGGGGATTCTAAATTAGATAATAATGAATTACATATAGCTATAAGTACATATGAGAATAGAGATTTAGATTTTATATTCCCACATGTAGAATTTAGAGGTAAGGAGAAAT
>CAOJKG010000059.1 GCA_948437815.1 uncultured Mycoplasmatota bacterium | reverse complement strand
TTTTTTTATTATCTGTTGTAGAATTCAACGATTAATGATTCGTTAATCTCTTGGTTAAGTTCGCTTCTTTCTGGATATCTTACATATGTACCAGTCATTTTATTTTTATCAAATTCAACGAAAGCTGGTAATGTAGCTTTACCTTCAAGACTTGCTCTAATAGCTGGATGGTCTAAAGAAGTTTCTTTAACAGAAATAACATCTCCTGGCTTACAAGAGTAAGAAGGGATATCTACTTTAGTACCATTAACTAATATATGCCCATGATTAACAACTTGTCTTGCACCACGTCTGGTGTTTGAAAGTCCCATGCGGTAAACTACATTGTCTAAACGAGATTCAAGAAGTTTTAACATATTTTCGCCAGCTACACCTTTCATTTTAGAGGCACGGTTGAATAATCTATGAAATTGTTTTTCATTTAAGCCATACATAATTCTTACTTTTTGCTTTTCTTGTAATTGAACACCATATTCACTTAATTTTTTACGTCTGTCATTTCCATGTTGTCCTGGAGCGTATGGTCTTCTAGCTAAATCTTTACCGTTTTCTAAAGTAGAAAAGTTAAGTCTACGAGATTTTTTATAAGCTGGACCTGTATATCTTGCCATTTATATTCTCCTTTCTATTAATCTAAATACAAAGGATACTTTAAATATTATATAGGGAGTTTAGTTAAGTAATTTCTTTAGGGCAGTCCTAAATACTTTTACACCATTTTTGGTATTAAACACGTTATATAAATTTAAAGCACTGCCATGTACTTGCACATATAATTATACACAAATTTTGTTATATGTCAAATTAATTATATGAAAAAAACTAGTTTTCTTGATAGGTGTTATATAAAAAAATAAAATATTATTATTTTGTCTATTATTTCCACAGAAAAATAGTTAATTTCTTTTGATATTAAAGTTTTTGCATGGTATAATATTGGCAGTTAGTGTGAAGTTAATAAAAAACAAAAATACGAATAAATATTTGACATACATATATTTGGGTGTTATAATTGAATTGTTTAAGAAGATATTAAATTAAGGAAGGTATTAAAAAATGAAACAAGTTAAAGATGAAAAGAATAAAGATAAAGCATTAGAACAAGTTTTGGCTGATATAGAAAAACAATTTGGTGCTGGGGCAATTATGAAATTAGGCAGTGAAGAACATACTAAAGTAGAAGTTACTTCAAGTGGTTCTTTAGCTCTTGATATTGCTTTAGGAGTAGGTGGATTTCCTAAAGGAAGAATTATTGAAATATATGGACCTGAATCAAGTGGTAAAACAACTATTGCTTTACAAGCGATAGCAGAAGTTCAAAAAAAAGGTGGTAGAGCTGCTTTTATTGATGCAGAACATGCACTTGATCCAGTTTATGCGAAAGCTTTAGGAGTAGATATAAATGAACTTTTATTATCACAACCTGATACTGGAGAACAAGCTTTAGAAATATGTGAAGCTTTAGTTAGAAGTGAAGCCGTTAGTATTGTAGTAATCGACTCAGTAGCAGCTTTAGTTCCACAAGCAGAAATTGATGGAGAAATGGGTGATAGTCATGTTGGTCTTCAAGCAAGACTTATGAGTCAAGCTTTAAGAAAACTTGGAGGAACAATTAATAAAACTAAAACAACAGCGATTTTTATTAATCAACTTCGTGAAAAAGTGGGAGTTATGTTTGGAAATCCTGAGACAACTCCAGGTGGTAGAGCTTTAAAATTTTATGCGACTATTCGCTTAGACATAAGAAGAGCAGAGCAAATTAAACAAGGAGACCAAATTGTTGGAAATAAAACAAATATTAAAGTTGTTAAAAATAAAGTAGCACCACCATTTAAAACAGCATCAGTTGATATTATGTATGGAGAGGGTATTTCTCGTGAAGGTGAAATAATTGATATAGCAGCTTCTCTTGGAATACTTGATAAAAGTGGAGCTTGGTATGCTTATAATGGAGAGAAAATAGGTCAAGGAAAAGAAAATGTTAAACTTTATTTAAAAGAACATACTGACTTATATAATGAACTTGATGAAAAAGTGCGTGCCCATTATGGATTTGGGGATAGTAAAACACCAACTAAATCTAAAAGTGACGATGAAAATTAGAATCAGAATGGTTCTTTTTTTCTTTTGGTTTAAATTAAACTTAATAAATTTTAATTTTTCCTTGCTTAATCTAAAAATAACATTTATAATTGAGGTATAGGTAGTTAATCTATGCTATCAAAAGTAAGGAGATTTTAAAATGGAATTTAACGCAATGACCATTTTAACTCTTGTGATTGGATTTTTTGTTGGGTTTATAGTTGTTGCAATTTTTGCAGCTATTAAAAACAATCAAAATGAAAGTAAAGCTAATAAATTAATTGAAGATGCTAAGAAAGAAGCAGATAAACATAAAAGAGATACTTTAATGGAAATTAAAGAGGAATCTCATCGTTTAAGACAAGAAGTGGAAAAGGAAGTAAAAGAGAAAAAACAAGAAATTAAAGAAAATGAAAATCGTTTACTTCAAAGAGAGTCTTCACTTGATAAAAGAGAAGAAATGTTACAAAAAAGAGATGCTTCTTTAGATGATAAAGAAGGAAATTTATTAGCAAAACAAAAAGAAATGCAAGAAAAAGAGCTTAAAATGGATGAACTTATGAAACAACAATTAGAAGAGTTGGAAAAAATTGCTAAGTTTTCTAAAGAAAAAGCTCATGATTTAATTATGAAGCGTGTAGAAGAGGATATGTCAAAAGAAATTGTTGATTATATCAAAGAAGAAGAAAGAAAAGCTAAATTGGAAGCTCATGAAAAAGCTAAACAAATTATTGTTTCTAGTATGGAGCGATATGCTGAGGATGTAGCAAGTGAGCAAACTGTTAGTACAATTGATTTGCCTAGTGATGAAATGAAGGGAAGATTAATTGGTAGAGAAGGAAGAAACATTAGAACTATTGAATCAGTTACAGGTGTTGATTTAATTATTGATGATACACCAGAAGCAATAGTTATATCTTCTTTTGATCCACTCCGAAGAGAAATTGCTAAGGTTACAATTGAAACTTTAATAAAAGATGGAAGAATACATCCAGCAAGAATTGAAGAAGTTTATGATAAAGTTTCAAAAGATATTAATACTAAAATTATGGAAGTGGGAAATCAAGCTGTTTATGATTTAGGCTTAACTAAGTTAGAACCAGAACTTGTAGAATTAATTGGTAAACTTAAATATCGTTCAAGTTATGGCCAAAATGCTTTACAACATTCTATTGAAGTGGCTAATTTAACAGGTTTGATGGCTCAAGAAGTCGGAGAGAATGTTACTCTTGCTAAAAGAGCAGGACTTCTTCATGATATTGGTAAATCTATTGATTTTGAAATTGAAGGTAGTCATGTGGAAATAGGTGCTGATTTAGCACGTAAATTTCATGAAGATGAAACTGTTATAAATGCAATAGAATCACACCATGGAGATAAAGAAGCTAATACTATTATTTCAGTTTTAGTTGAAATAGCTGATACTTTATCAGCAGCTAGACCTGGAGCTCGTAATGATTCTATGGATAATTATATGAAACGTTTAGCACAACTTGAAGAAATAGGTAATTCTTTTGAGGGTGTTGAAAAGACTTTTGCAGTTCAAGCTGGAAGAGAAATACGTGTAATTGTTAGACCAGATGAAGTTGATGATGCTAAAAGTTATAAAATGGCTCGTGATATTAAAGATAGAATTGAAGCTGAGATGCAATATCCAGGAACAATTAAAATTAATGTTATTAGAGAGACAAGAGCAATTGAAGAAGCTAGATAAGCTTCTTTTTGTATAATTTAAACTTTTTTATGTAACCTAATAATGGGTGATTATCTTGAAAAAAACTTCTATATCTTTTGGTCTTGTTAATATACCAGTACAAATTAATCCGATAATAAAGAATAATGATATCTCTTTTAATCAACTTCATAAAAAATGTGGGTCAAGAATTAAATATGTTAAATATTGTCCGCATTGTAAAAAAGAAGTTAAACAGACTGATATAGTAAAAGGGTATGAATATGAAGATAATGAATATATTACTTTAACTAATGAAGAATTTGATAATTTAAAAAGTGAAGATGAAAAAACAATTGAAGTAGTGGGCTTTGTGGATTTAAGAGAAATAGACCCTGTTTATTTTGAAAAAAGTTATGTGGTAGAAACTAATTCTAAAAGTAAAGCTTATACTTTATTTAAAGATGCTCTTTTAAAAACTAAGAAAGTGGCTTTAGCTAAAACAGTTATAGGCACTAAGTTTTATTATGTTATTTTAAGATTAAGTGAAAATATGATTGTTATGAATACTTTGTATTTTTTTGAAGAAGTTAATATGCCAGAAGCTGCTACAGATACTAAATATACCAAGAAAGAACTGGATTTAGCTATTGAACTTGTTAATTCTTTAAATATGAAATTTAAACCTGAAGAATTAGAGGATGAATATCAAAATAAAATTAAAGATGCTATTGATTTAAAAATAGAAGGTAAAAATATTAAAAAACCGAAAAAGAAGAGAGAAACTAATATTAAAGATTTAATGACAGCTTTAGAAATGAGCTTAAAAAATGTTTAATAAAATATTAAGTCCTATGCTTCTTAAAGAAGTAGATAAACCTTTTAAAGATGATAATTATATTTTTGAACTTAAATATGATGGAATTAGAACTTTGTTATATGTAAGTTCTAAAACATTTAAACTAATAACTAGGAATGGCAATGATTTAGCTAATATTTATCCTGAACTTAAAAGTGTACAAAATATAGTAGGTAAGCATAAAGTCATTTTTGATGGAGAAATAGTGGCTTTTAAAAATGGAAAACCAAGTTTTAGTGAATTGCAATATCGTAATAATTTAAAAAACACAAGTAAAATAAAATTTATGATTAATGAAATACCTGTTTGTTTTGTGGTTTTTGATATTATTTATTTTGATAAAGATTTAACGAATCTAACTTTGATGGAAAGAAAAAAGATTCTAAATGATTTTACAGATACTGATATTTTTATTAAAACTAAAATGTATAATGATGGTTTAAAATTATTTAAGCATATTAAAAAAATAGGATTAGAAGGTATAGTTGCTAAACAAAAGGATAGTAAATATATACTCGGTAAAAGAGTAGAAAATTGGGTTAAAATAAAGAATTTTAAAAAAGAATATTTTTATGTTTATGGTTTTACCAAATTAAAAGATAAATATGCTTTATATTTAGGGGAATATAAAAATAAAAAATTAATACCAGTTGGAAAAGTTAGTGTTATGCCAGATAATGATGTTTTAAAAATAGTTCAAAAACAGAAAAAAGTTAAAAATATATTCATAGATATAACTGAAAATATAAATTTTGTAGAACCTATTAATAAAATATTAGTTCATTATATGGAAAGAACTTTAAATAATACTTTAAGACAACCTTTTATAAAAAGAAGTTAAATTTTATTTTTCAATGATAATTTGTCAAATCAAGTGCAACAATTTATAAAATTGTCAATTAACTCATTTG
>CAOJKG010000058.1 GCA_948437815.1 uncultured Mycoplasmatota bacterium | reverse complement strand
TCGAATAAAGAAAAAGAAAAAGAAGTAATAGATGAATCAGATGATATAAAAGAAAAAATCTATTTAGATAAGATAGAAGAATTTAAGAGAAAGAATATTATTTTTAAATTTATAGATAAAAAGGATTTACCTAAAGAAAAAATATGCTTTAGATGTGGAACTAATTTGACAAATAAAGATAATTCTATGTATCAAAGTCATAGAATTTGTAATAAATGTAAAACTAAAAAATTGAAAGAATTATTTACTCCTATAAAAGAGTTGGCTAAAATTAGAGAAAAGAGGAATAAAAATGATTAAGAATCCTTCACAATATCAGATAAATTTAGCAATAGAATCAGATGATTATGTAGTAGCTAGAGAATTAACTGGATTTACTAAACTATTTGATAAATTTATGAAAAAGTTATTAAATATTACTCCTAACATGGTTACTTATAAAAATAAAAAATATGATAGTAGGTTAGTAGTTATTTACTCTAAAGAAGAAATGTATTCTTTTATTCATAGAGAAATAGATGGAACATTACATAACAAGAAGAATCCTAATATAAAAATAAGTAGAATGTTTGATGTAGATGCGAATATAAATTTTGTTGTTTTTGAATTAGGAGAACAAGTATTTAAAATAGACTTTTTTGATTTATATAATTTATTAGATGGGGTTAAGATTAAGTATAATAGTATGATTGAAAATCCTGAATCTACTAAGTATCAAGAAGTAATTAAATCTTCAGTAAGCAAATATAAAGATGATGAGTATGAATATGAATTTTTAAATGGATTTCATCTAGATTTAGTTACTGTACAAAATATGAAAAGCCAGAATATTAAAATTCATGAGAGAACTTTTGGAGTAGAGACTGATGAGTTTAAGACTGAAGATGAAGCATATCAACAGTTATCTGATATCTTAAAAGCTAGAATAGAAGTTGCTATAAGTAACCCTATATTAGATGATAAAAAATTATTAAGAAGAAAAAGGATAGGAGAAAATCATAGTATTGAAGTTTAATTTGTTGAGAAAACAAAAATCTTATTCTGGTAAAATAGAAACAGTAAATGATTATAAATATTTAATAATAGATAAAAGTCTTAGAAATAAAATAAAGAAATATCCTACTTATGATTTAGAATTAGATAATACTAATAGTGTTATATTAAAAGTAGGGTATTCTTTTCCTTTTAAAATAAATAAAAGATCTAAAGTTTATGCTCTATTTATGCCTACTAAGATAACTTGTCATATAGGGCATTTTAATATTATAATAATTAAGTTAATGAAAGAAGGTAAATAATATGGATGAAAAAGAATTATCACCTTATGAATATTTTAAATCTGTAAAAGAAAAAGTAAATGAGATTAATGATAAAGATATAAATAAGCTTTATTCAATCTCTACTGAGTTACTAGAGAAGTACAAGAAAACTGGTCAAATGAAATCAGCTAAAAAGTTAGCTTTTCATATTAAATCATTATTAAAAGAAAAAGAAATAATTGATCTAGGTATTACTAAATTTATTTATAAAGAAGATATAGAAAATTATATAGATAATATAGCAAAAGATGTAGTTAAGATTATTGAATTAAAAAATTATCCAAGAGAAATACCAGATGAGCTAATTGAAACAATAGAAAAGACTAAAGATATTTTTGATGAGTTATATGTATTATTTACAGATTATACTAAAGAATTAACTGAAGAGGTAAATAAAGAAAGAGATCCAATATTATTTGGAGCTTTTATAGATAGAAAAAATGATGCTATGTGTCAAAGATTTTATTATCTTGGAGACTGGATAGATGAATATTGTGATTTAACCTTAGATAAGTTGGTATCTCAAACTAATAAAGAGATAGTAAAAGAAATATCTATTCCTGAAGATAAAGATGAGTTAATAAATCAGTTAAATAGGTTACAAGAAACTAAAACAGAAGATGTATTTACTGTAACATTAGAAGCAAAGAAAAAACATAAATTTGGTTTTGTAACTAAAGTATTAAACGTTATAAAAGGTAATTAGTATGAAAAATACAGTAGATTTAACTTTAAAAAGAGATTTTATGAAAGAGCATAATGATTTATTTGATTCAATTAGTAGACATCTTTTATTTCAAGCTATTGGTAAACGTAAACTATTACCCTGGAGGAATGAAATAAGACAAATACAAGATGATGCAGATTTAGCAATACAGTTTGGGGGTTTATATCGAGAATCTGATTATAATAATCATAGGTGTTTAATAGTTGGAACAAAGAAAGATAGAGAACAGTTTAAGTTTAATCAGTCTATACATGATAATGTATGTGAAAGATGTGGTAAGAAATTACAAGAGATCCCTTGGGATAAAGAGTTTGGATTTTGTAAGAAATGTTATGAAGATTTAAAAACAGATAATGAATTACAAAATGAAAAAGTATGTTGGAGAACTTTTAAAAGAGTTGAAGATATAGAAATTAGAATATGTTGGAAGAGGTGATATATTTGATTAAAAAATTAAAACCAAAGCAAATTGAATTAGTATTTGAAAATTGTGAATATTGTGTTATCCCTATTAAGTATATACATAGGTTTTCTATTAGTAATTTTAATAATAGATTAGATTATAGTATATTAAATGGATTACTAAATTTTAGTAATTGTAGATTAGACTATTTAGAGATTTCTAATGATTTCTTGTTAAATAATTTTCCGAGATTTAATGAAGAATGTATTAATAAAGATATTAATTTATTTGATAGAATTAAAAATGTAAATGACGTAGTATCTATTGAGTTAGTTTATAAAAGAAAATCAAAAACAGTTCAATTTTATTTACCTTGGAATGATGAAGATGAATACTCAAATAAGTATCAGACTTTTGAGGTAAAAGAAAAAACTAGTATTTTAAAAGTTAGTAAGGATGGTAAAAATGATTAGTTGGAGAGTTAAGCTGAGAACTACATTAGTGGTTCTTTTAGTTGTTTTATTATGTTTTTGCATTTATTGGTTATTTACTGCTATAAAAAATTCAATAATAGAAAGAAATAGACATTATTCAGATTTAATGAGAGTTACAGATAAGCAATCATTAGAATATGCAATAAATAATAAATTAGAAGAATTTCTAATATCAGGTACTGTAGTATCTAATGAAGAAGTTACTTTTCCTGAATTAAATCAATCATTTGCTGGTATTAAAAGAACTAGATATTGTTATGAATCTCATATAAAAACAGAAACATATACTGATAGTGATGGTGATACTCATACTAGAACTAAAACTGTCTGGGAATGGGAAAGAAGAGGAACAGAGGAGCTGAAGACTAATACAGTAACTTTATTAGGACAATCTTTTTCAATTTACAATGTACCTTATTCATATACAAGACAAAATTATAAAAATATCGGAGAGGATTTTACCCATAATAAAAGTGGAAGTTACTATTATATAAATAATGATACTAGATATAATTATGAAATAATACCAAAGTCTTGGAATATTACGATGACTTGTAATTATAAAAAAGAAATGATTAAAAACTTTTATAATCAATCTTTAGAAGAAGTGGTAAGACCTTGGGGTATTACTTGGACAACAGTAGTTATGATAATTTTTATAGTAGGTATTATAATAGGAGGGTTTTTATTCTGGTTATTTTGGGAAAATATATTTTATAGCTTCCTAGTTGACTAGAATAAACTAATAATGAAAAATAATTAAATGCAGGTATTTCTATTAGATAAGAAAGATCTGCATTTATTATTTTATAAAATTTTATAAAAATTTTCAAAAGATCCTTTACAAATTTGAAAATATAGTATATATTGATACTATAAATTTTCTTAAGAAAAATATTGTAAAGGAACGAAGGAGGAATTAAAAATGAAATTTTTAAAACAAAGTAAACACAAAAAGGAGCCAGACCTGAAAAAGAACAAATTAAAATTTAAGAAAGGGAAAAGATCTAAAGGTAAGTTAAAAGTAAAGAAAGAAAAATTAACATTTAAACAAAGAATAAGAAAATTACCTGCTTGGATTAAAATTATATTAGTAATTATAGTAACACCAATTGTAATAGTATTAGACTTATTACTTAGATTAATTAAATCTTTACCAAAAACTATTAAACCTACACTAAAATATATAGCAAATAATTTTATTTCAATTTTAATACTTATATTTTTAATTTTTACAGTACATACAGGATATAAGTTATTAAATAATACAACTAGCAAAATAGATCAATTAGAAGATCAAATAACAACAGATAAAGAATTAGATACACAAAAACAAACAGAATTAGATGAATATAATAAGAAAATAGAAGAAAGATTAAATGAATTACAAAAACAAACAGAAGAACAACAAAATCAAACTAAGGAATTAAGAGAAAAACTAAATAAAGTTTCAGTAACATCAAGAGGTAGTACTACACCTAGACAATCAGCAAATACTCAAACAACTACAAAAGTTACTGGATCTAAAGCAGAATATCAAGCATACGCTAAACAACTATGTAATAATTATGGATGGTCAGAAAATGATTTTCAATGTTTAGTAAAGTTATGGAATAGAGAAAGCGGATGGAATCCAGCAGCTAGAAATAAATCTTCAGGAGCTTTTGGTATTCCCCAATCTTTACCTGCTAGTAAGATAGCTTCTGAAGGAAATATAAATGATCCTCAAGCACAAATTAGATGGGGTTTAAAATATATTAAAAATAGATATGGAAATCCAAGTAATGCTTGGTCACACTCTCAACAAAAAGGATGGTATTAAAATGATAAATTATGAAGATATAGAAAAAGAAATAAAAAGATTAGCATATAATGAAAAACAAGAACAAGAAGCAATGAAATTATTAAATGAATCTAAATCAAAAATCAAAAATATCATCTCTAGGTTTATTTATAACAAAGATTATGGAAAAGAACTAGTATTATTAACTACACCAGATATAAATTTAAGGTTTAAATTTGAAAAGGAGTAAACATGATGAGATATTGTGAAGAATGTGGATTAAGAATTAGTATTGAAGAACATCGTGACAATTTAGGTTTATGTGATAGATGTGCAGATGAAGAAGAATATTGTGAAGAATGTGGATTAAGAATTAGTATTGAAGAACATCGTGACAATTTAGGTTTATGTGATAGATGTGCAGATGAAGAAGAATATTGGTATGAATTTCTAATGGGTAGATATTAGCAGGAGGGAGTTGATCTTATGAAAGAAGCTATTCCAATTATAACAAATCCAACATTAAAACAAAAGAATTTACAATTAGTTAATAAAATTAATAGAGATATAAGTAGAATAATAGATGAGTTAAAAGATAAAGAAGGAAAAGTAAATAAAGAAGAGTTAGATAGTAAAATAAAAGAATTAATGGAAAAGTATAAGAAGAAATATTCTATAGAGTTTCTAAATAAATCTTTTACATTATCTTCAGTAAGTTTAGGAGATTCTAAACTAGAAAATGATGAATTACATATAAATATAAGTACATATGAAAATAGAGATTTAGATTTTATATTCCCACATGTAGAATTTAGAGGTAAGGAGAAAT
>CAOJKG010000057.1 GCA_948437815.1 uncultured Mycoplasmatota bacterium | reverse complement strand
CCATCAAAAGTTTTGGAGACTCCTATGCTACCATTATACCACGCCCCTACGTGTATTTGTATTATAGCACATTTACTTCCCTTTTTCAAATATTTTCATATAATAAATTAGGTGATTATCATATGATCGTAAATTATACTACTAAAGAATTAGATTTATTAGCAAGACTTATGCGGGCTGAAGCCCAAACTGAAGGAGATTTAGGAATGCTAATGGTAGGCAATGTTGTAGTCAATAGAGTTTTAGGAGATTGTTACACTTTTAAAAATATAGATAGCATAACTGATGCTATATTCCAGCCTAATCAATTCGTAGGCGCTGATTCTCCTCTCTTCTATGGTTCTTCTACTACTTCCGAAAAAAATCTTGCTAAACGCATTTTAATGGGGGAATATTATTACCCTGCTACTCATTCCTTATGGTTCTACGCTCCACCATCATCAAACACATCATGTAAAACTACGTGGTATAGTCAACCTTTAGCTGGTAAATATAAAAATCATTGCTTTTATAGACCACAATCAGGTACATGTACTGAGATATATTAAAAAATCTAGACTTTTATCTAGATTTTTTTATTTGCCAGTAGAACCAAATCCACCTTTTCGCTCACCAGTAGCATCGTCACCATCAGTAATAAGATATTTCATAAATATAACTTGACCTATTCTATCACCTTTTTTAACTTCTAAAGGTTCCGTTCCAAAATTGAAATATTGAAACATAAAATGACCATCATTAGACTCATTACCATAATAATCAGCATCAATAATACCAATACTATTAGCCATTACAAAACCTTTTTTAGGTCCACCACTACGATTAGCAAGCATATACCATTCATCATCTTGGCAATATGCTTTTAACCCAGTTGGAATAAGTGTTGGTTTAATACCATGTGTATAAGGAGGAATAATTACATCCTCTGCTGCTTCTACATCATAAGCAGCGGCATTTTTAGTACTTCTTTTAGGAATATTAATATTTTTATCTTCAAATCCCTTTGCTATTTCAAAACCTCTTAAGCGCATACTAACTCTCCTTCTTCTTGTTTTTGTTCTATTTCATTAGTTTCAAATAAAACAACTTTATTTTCTTTTAAAGATGCTTGAACATCAATAACTCTTTGATTACTAGATCCACAATATTTAAGTAGGAAATTATGTAGTTCATCTTGATATTGACCATCAACTAAAACATCTAAATATTTAACAACATCTTTATCTTTTAAATCTCTATCAAATAAGAATCCTGACCAAGCCCAAACAGTTTTATTAGGAAATCTTTTCTTAAATGCCTTGGCAAGTTTCGTAGTTCCCTCAATATTTCTTGGATGCATAGGCTCTCCACCAAGTATTGATAAGCCTTCAATATATTCTTTATCACAAAGATTTAAAACTCTTTCAATAGTTTCATCTGTAAATTCTTTTCCGCCCTCAAAATCATGAGTTTCTGGATTAAAACAATTTTTACAATTAAATACACAGCCTTGCATAAAGATAGAAACTCTAACCCCAGGACCATCAGCGATATCCATTTTTCTAATCTTATTGTATCTCATAATTAATCCTCATCTTTATTATCTAAATGAACAACACGTTCTTTAATTTCTTGAGTTCTACCTTTATTCCAAAAGTTAGAGCCAATATAACCACAAGTACGTCTAGCTACATTTAATTTATCATGGTCTCTATTTCCACAATTAGGACAATACCATTCAAGCTTTTCATCAATTAAGATTTCTCCAGTATACCCACATTCATGACAATAATCAAGTTTTGTATTAAGTTCAGCATACATAATATTATCATAAATAAATTGAATAACTTCTAAAACAGCTGGAATATTATTTGATAAATTAGGAGTTTCAATATAAGAGATTGCTCCACCTGGACTTAAATTTTGGAATTCAGCTTCTAATTTTAATTTTTCAAAAGCATCAATTTCTTCAAAAACAGGAACATGATAACTATTTGTAATATAATCTCTATCTGTTACTCCTTTAATAACCCCAAAACGGTCTTTTAAACATTTAGCAAATTTATAAGTTGTTGCTTCAATTGGTGTACCATAAACACTATAATCTATAGCTTCTGCAGCCTTCCATTCTTTACACTTATCATTTAAGTGTTGCATAACTTGTAAACCAAATTCTTTACCTTTACCATTATCAGTATGAGAGTGTCCAGTCATATATTTAACACATTCATATAAACCTGCATATCCAAGACTAATAGTTGAATATCCATTATGAAGTAAATCATGAATAGATTCACCCTTACCAAGTCTAGCTAATGCTCCATGTTGCCATAAAATAGGTGCAACATCACTTGTAGCTTTAGAAAGTCTTTTATGTCTTATTTGTAATGCTCTATGACATAAATCTAATCTTTCATCAAATATTTCCCAGAACTTTTCTTGATCTTTATCGCTTGATAATGCTACATCTACTAAGTTAATTGTAACAACACCTTGATTAAATCTTCCATAATACTTAGGTTTATTAGTTTTAGGATCAACATAAGGAGTTAAGAATGAACGGCAACCCATACATGGATAGCAATTACCATTACCATTTTTATCAATTTTAAGTTGTAACATAATTTTTTCAGAAATATAATCAGGAACCATTCTCTTAGCAGTACATTCTGCAGCTAACTTAGTTAAATAATAATATTTACTTCCCTTTTTGATATTATCTTCTTCTAAAACATATAAAAGTTTAGGGAATGCAGGTGTAATATAAACACCTTTTTCATTTTTCATGCCTTCTATACGTTGTTTTAAAACTTCTTCAATAATCATTGCAAGTTCTTCTTTGTATTCGTCTGTTTCACCTAAATACATACAAACACTTAAGAAAGGTGCTTGACCATTTGTTGTAGTCATTGAATTAATTTGATATTGGAAAGTTTGAACTCCATCAACGATTTCTCTTTTTAAATCTTCTTTAGCAAATTTTTCACAATCTTCAGGTGTACATTTACGTTTTTTATATTTTGCTAAATATCTTTTATAACTATCTCTAACAAAAGGTGCTAAATGTGTAAGAGTTATAGTAGCTCCACCATATTGACTAGAATTAACTGCTGTAATAAGTTGTGTAGCAATAGTCATCGCTGTTAAAAACTTATGTGGTTTTTCAATCATAACTCCATTAATATTAGTACCATTTTGAAGCATATCTTCTAAATTTATTAAATCACAATTATGTAATGCATTTTGTGCAAAATAATCAGCATCATGGAAATGAATTCTTCCATCATCATGAGCTTGAACTATATCTTCAGGTAATAAGAATCTTCTTGTAATATCTGTACTAGTAATACCAGCCAAATAATCTCTTTGTGTTGTAACAACTCTAGCATTTTTATTTGAGTTTTCTGTATTCCAATATTCACTTTCACCATCAATTAATTCTTTAATAGCTAAGTCTGTAGTATTACTTCTACGAACTAATTCTCTAGTATATCTATATGTGATATATTTCTTAGCTAAAGCATATTTTCCAATAGCCATTAATTTCATTTCAATTATATCTTGAATATCTTCAACTAAAATTCTTTTTTTGCCTAAACCTTCAATATATTTAATAATATTTTTAATTTGTGTACCAGAGGCTTGATCTTCATCATCAACCTCTTTATTAGCTTTTAAAATAGCTTCTTCTATCTTTTCTGGACTATAATCTACCATATGTCCATCTCTTTTAATAACCTTCATATTACTTCCTCCACTTTCTCTATTTGCACGATAAGTGTAACACTTTTTCATTAAGTTCGCCTGTTGCAATTGCAACATTTAACATTTTTTGATAAAATAATTTTTAGAGGTGTAAACATGACTAATTTATTTACTAAAATAAGTGAAAAAAATCAAGAAAAAATTCTCAAGATTCTAGAGGCCAGTACACTAAATTTCAAACCAAACTGTCAAATTCTGACAAGTGTAAAGTTAGATAATATGATTGGAATTGTCTTATCAGGATACATGCAAATTATTCGAACGGATTATAATGGAAATCGTACTATAATTGAAGAATTAACAGAAAATGATGTATTTGGTACGACTATATCTTCCCTAACTAACGAATGCGAAATAATAACTAAAGAAGACACTAAAATTGTTATTATAGATTTTAATAATATATTAAATGATGTTGAAAATAATTTATCATACTATAAACAATTTATAAAAAATTTACTTGAAATATATAGTGATAAGATTAACACTAAAAATGAACGTATAGAAATACTAACTAAAAAAACAATTAGAGATAAATTGCTCGAATACTTTAAAATTATATCTAAAAGAAATAATTCTAAAAAAATATATTTAACCATGACATATATTGAATTAGCAGATTATTTAGCTGTCGACCGAAGCGCTATGACAAGAGAATTAAAAAACTTATCAGAAGAAGGATTTATAAAAAGAGAAGAAAAAAAGATTACTTTATTATACTAGAAAAATATTTAAGAAAGCTCAAATTTTATAAGCTATATTTTTAGAAAAATCAATTTCAATAATATCTCCTGTTTTAAATATTTTAGTTCCAACTTCAGTTCCCATTAAACAAGGTTTATGAAATTCTCTTGAAAATATAGCCGCATGACTAAGAATCCCTCCATGATCCACAATAAGTGCCTTACAATCTAAATATTTATAAATATCACTTGGTGTTGTTACTGAAACTACTATTATTTTATTAAAAACATCTTGTCCTTCTAAAACACAATTATTTATTACCACACATTCCCCAGATATTATAAGTTTATCTTCATAAGTAGAAACACCTTTTACTTGATTTTGACTAAGTATATAAGCATTTTCTAGTGTCTCCAATCTACTTTTTATTTCTCTTACCATAACATTATCAGTAATAACCTTATTACAATATTTCTTATCATGTAAATTTAAAAGAACAAAACCTTTTTTTCTATCATTTATCCTTTTTAAAATAGTTTTAATGGTAATCTTATTATCTAATAATTTTAATATTTCATCAACATGTACATATAGTTCTAAAGTTTTATAATAAATATCAATATTAAAATAGTTTTTTATATATTTAAAAGCTTCTTCAAAATAATAATGAGAGTTAACTTGTTCTTTATTCTTCCATTTAGAAAAATAAGCTATTTCTTGCTTTTTTAGCTTAAAATACAACTCCTGCCCCAAAGAACTTATTAAATACTCGTAGCTAAATATCCTCACATGAATAAAAATAAACTTTCTAAATAGTATTTTAAAACTATCAAAATTATCATTTTTAGCCTCTTTAACAAACTTTTCTCCCATAATATATAATTTATTTTTAAGTTTATAATATTCCTTTATAAACGTTATTAAATCACTAGAATTTAAGTTAACTAAAGAACTATCATTAATAGGTTTTTGATTCCCATTAAAACCTCTAAGTTGTCTTGTATTATTAGCATAATAAATAGTTATATCTTCGGTTATTGAATTTTTAATTACTTTATTTTTATATTTATAAGCTCCTATTATCCATAAACTACGTTCAAATAAAGTCCGATTATTATTTTTAAATGAGCACCAAAA
>CAOJKG010000056.1 GCA_948437815.1 uncultured Mycoplasmatota bacterium | reverse complement strand
GCACCCATTAAATAATTATTAACAAGTGTAATAGATTCTTCATTTAAACCTTCGAATTTTTCAACCAATGATATTGCTTCATTTTTTACTCTAATACTTTTATTATAATCAATTGTTAATATGATATATCCTGCAAAAAGAAGGATAAATAAAACCATTAAGCCAATAAGCCAACTACCACCTATAGATTGTCTCACAATTATCCCTCACTTTAACTACACCAATCATAATTAATTGTTGCATCAACACATTCATTTGGAGCATAAACTCTTGCCGTTTCTCCACTTATAGTAAAATTAAATAACCTACTAAAAATAGGCAAATCTAATTGCCAAAAAACTTTTACTTGATAGTATAAAGCATTCGGAAGTTCAGAATTACCATTAGCAGGTATTCCTTTAATACAAAATGCTGTTCTATCTCCAGTACCAGCAAGTTCTCCAGTTCTTGTATATCCCACAAATCCTTCACCACAATTACCAAAACTTCTGTAATTAGTCTCTCTAAAATAATCAGTTATTTGTTCAACAAAATTATAGCAATTATTAGATGAATTAGGAGTTTGTGAAGTACACACACCTCCTTGATTTCGAATAATATTAATAAGTTCATTTTTAACATTATATGCCTTAGAATAGTTAATTGATAAACTAATATAACCTGTAAAAAGAATTACAAATATAATAACAATTGTAAATAGTGACACTCCACCTACTGCCTCTTTCAAATTATATCACCCAACCATTTAACCTTTCCAAGCGCATGTAATTTTCTTGTTTCTATCCTCTTTAAAATAGCACTCTACTGTTGTTCCAGTATAAGTACATTTACCTTCAACCATATATTCTGGCGGACATACACAAATTGCATCATCACACCTTGTATTATGTTTAAAACCTTGTTTAATATTAGGCCAAATAAACGAAAAGAAGAAGGTGGATAAAATAGCTATAAGTAAAACTACAATAACTGTTAAATTTAACTCACCTGTCGCTTCTTTCATATTATTATCCTCCTATTAATTAACCTTGAGAGTTTCCATCTCCGCTTTTATCTGGACATTTTACGGTTTGAGGAGTATCACAATCAAATCCTCCATCTTTACAATACTTACACTCACAAGTAGTCCCATCACATTCTGAACAATCCCATGATTGAGTACAATATTGACTTGATGTGATATTATTCTTTATCGCTGGCCAAACAAACGCATAAAAGAATGCTGCTACTGCTGCTATTGCAACAACTGTAATTACTGTCATATTTAATTCTCCAGTCGCTTCCTTCATTAATAATCTTCCTCCTTTTATTATTATATATTTTATTATAACTAATTTTTATTAAAATATCAACAGCATCATTGAAAAAACTGTAAAATATCCCAAAACTATTGTCTCTTAAATTAATTTATGATAATATAAAACAAGAATGGAGCCTACAAAATGAAAGAAAAAACAAGAGAAGTAATTGAAGTTATAAATAAAGAAAAAGATTCAAATAAAACAATTGAATTTTTTAAAGGAATTGGAACAATCATTTTATATTTTATTTTTGCTTTAATTGGAGGCATAATCTTTGGGAATTATTATGAAAGTTCTAACAAATTAATTGCTGGTTTATCACAATTAGGAACTTACTTAATAATGCTTGCAGGTTTTTGCCTCATTTATCACAAAAGACTTATAGAAGATTTTAAAAATTTCAAAAAAGACAATATAAACATAGCTTTAAAAAATTGGATATGTGGTTTAGGAGTAATGTTTATTAGCAATTTGATTATTTCTTTTATAGTTAGGGATATAGCTGCTAACGAATCAGCTAACAGAGAATTATTAAATAATCTACCTATTACAAATATGATTACTATGATTATTATAGGGCCATTAATTGAAGAAATAGCATTTAGAGCATCGTTCAAAAATGCTTTTACTAAATGGTATACATTCGCAATAGTAACAGGATTCCTATTTGGTCTTGCTCATATTGCAGAATATACATTATTAGAATTATTATTTATTATTCCTTATGGAGCATTAGGCTTCTTCTTTGCTAAAGCTTTTTATGAAACAAACAATATATATACATCATATATTGCTCATGCTCTACATAATGCCCTATGTATATTATTAATCATGTTATATTAGGTGGTTTATGAAAAAAGAAAATAAACATACTGGGATAAAAATCCTATTTAGCTTTTTAATCATAATTACTTGTTTTTATCTTTATGGTCGATTTATCAATCCCTACTCTTTAAAAGTTAAAGAAATTGCTATAATAGATAAAAATTTAAATAGTGATTATAATGGATTCAAAATAGTTCAATTCTCCGATTTACACTATGGACGCACAACAAATGAAGATACCTTAAAAAAAATAGTAAAAGAAATAAACGAATTAAACTCTGACATAATCTTATTTACAGGCGACTTATTTGATAGCAATAATATAAATAATAAAGATGAAGAAAAAATAATTAAATACCTTTCTCAAATTGAAGCTAAAGTCTTCAAATTTGCATGTTTAGGAGATTACGATTTAAAAAATGAAAATAGAATTAAAGGAATTTTAGAAAATAGTAATTTTATTGTTTTAGATAATTCTTCTAAATTAGTATATTATGAATCAAATACTCCTATTAATTTTATAGGCCTTACAAATGATGAAAAAATAAAAGAATTATATGATAATGAATATTTTAATATAACAATTATGCATCAACCTGACTTAATAAAAGAATTGAATAACACATCTATAGCACTCGCAGGTCATTCTCTAGGTGGACAATTTAGAATTCCTTTTATTGGTGGTTTAAGAAAAAAAGATGGAGCTGAAACTTATATTGAATCTTATCACCAGATAAAAAACACTAAGTTATATATATCAAATGGTATAGGAACTGAAGATATAAGTTTAAGATTTTTTAACTCTCCTTCTATTACTTTATATAGATTATACTCTAATTAAAAAAGCTCAAGCAACACAAAAGCTTGAATTTTTTATTTTCTAGTTAATATATCACCATATTTTCTTTTATTATGTTCATCATGAGTTGCATTAGTCCAATCACGCATTTCTTTAGTCATTATTTGAATTTCTGTATTAAATGCCCAGTTATCATAAAAACAATTAAAAGCTTTATAGCCAGTACTTTTAGGATTATTAAAAAAATCAATAACTCTACTTGGTTCAAAATAATCATTTATTAATGCAAAAATTCTATAAACATCTATTTCTGAATCAACAGATATTCTAAAACCCAATATATCTGGAATATCAAACAGACTACAAGGCTTACTTCTTTCTTTAAATAAAAGTTGTTTTTGACGTATTTTCTCTAAACTTTTTACACGAAATTCTAACTGATAAGGAATACCAGATTGACTTAAAATATTTATTAAAATATCCTTAATTTCTTCTATTTCTAAAAAAAACAAACCTTCTAAATATTCTTGTCTAATACTCATAAATATTCTCCTTTTTAAAGCTAGACTATTATAACATAAATAGAATCATTTAACAACTTGATTACACCTTTTAATTTTATTACAAAATAAAATAGATATTACTAAGTAACACCTATTTTTCAAATTGAGAATTATATATTTTAGCATAAAATCCTTTTTTTTCTAAAAGTTCATCATGCTTACCTATTTCTACAATATCTCCTTCATTCATAACTAATATTAAATCTGCATTTTTAATTGTCGATAATCTATGTGCAATAATAAATGAAGTTCTTCCCATCATCACTTTATCCATAGCTTTTTGAATTAATTCTTCTGTACGAGTATCAACATTACTAGTTGCCTCATCCAAAATTAATATTTTAGGATTAGCAAGAATAGCTCTAGCTATAGTCAGAAGTTGTTTTTGCCCTCCACTAATATTACTAGTTTCTTCATTTAAAACCATATTATAACCATCAGGTAAAGTTCTAATAAAATAATCTGCATTAGCTGTTTTAGCTGCATCAATTACTTCTTTATCACTGGCGTTCAAATTACCATAACGTAAATTATCTAAAATAGTTCCATTAAATAACCAAGTATCTTGTAAAACCATTGCAAATACGCTTTCTAATTCACTACGTTTATAATCGGTAATATTTTTACCATCCAGTAAAATCTCCCCACTATTAAGTTCATAAAAACGCATTAAAAGTTTAACAATAGTAGTTTTACCTGCTCCTGTTGGACCAACAATCGCAATTTTTTCACCAGCATTTATTTTAGCATTAAAATCTTTAATAATAATTTTATCTTCATTATAACCAAATTTAACATTTTTAAATTCAACATTACCTTCTACACTAGTCGCTTTTAACTTACCATTATCAATATATTCACCAGTATCAAGAAAATTAAATACTCTTTCACTCGCTGCAATCATTGATTGAATTTGACTAGATATTTGAGCTAACTGTGCAATAGGATTAGTAAATTGTTTTGAATATTGAATAAAACTTTGGATGTTACCAACAGTTATTTTTCCTTTTATAGCAAATACTGCTCCAACTATTGCAATTATAGCATAATTTAAATTACCAACAAAATTCATAATTGGGTGCATTAAACCTGATAAAAATTGTGATTTAAACCCAGCTTCAAATAATTTCTTATTATCTAGATCAAACTTAATAATAGTTTTTTCCTCAGCATTAAAAGCTTTAATAACTGAGTGTCCACTAACCATTTCTTCTATTTCAGAATCAACTTCAGCTAAATATTTTTGTTGATTTACAAAGTGTTTTTGACTTTTCTTAACAATAATCATAACAACAATTGAGGCAACAGGAAGAACTAAAGCTGTTAAAATAGCAAGTGTAACATTAATTGAACACATCATTATAAATATTCCAATGATAGTTACAATTGAAGATACAAGTTGAGTCGCGGATCCATTTAAATTCAATTGAATTGTATCAATATCATTAGTAATAATTGATAAAATATCCCCTGTGTTTTGTTTATCAAAATAACTCATTGGTAATTTATTAAGCTTTTGTGAAACTTCTTTTCTAAGTTTATAACTTGTTCTTTGACTAACACTAGTCATAATTAAACTTTGAATATAACTAAAAAGCGCACTAATCACATATAATATTCCTAATGTAATTAAAATATTTTTGATAGTATTAAAATTAATACCACCAGTTCCACTAATTTTTAAAATTAAGCCATTAAATATTTCTGTTGTCGCATTACCAAGTATTTTAGGAGATATAATTGCAAATATTGTACTACCAATAGCAAAAATAAATGATAAAATAATTAATATTTTATATGTTGATACTCTTTTTAACAATTTATTTAAAGTACCTTTAAAATCCTTTGCTTTGTCTACTGAACTAGGACCTCTTCTTGCCATTATAATTCCTCCTCTCTAAGTTGTGATAATGCTATTTCCTTATATACATCACAATTTTTAAGAAGTTCTTTATGGGTTCCACTACCAACAACTTCTCCTTCATTAAGAACAATTATATTATCAGCATTCATAATAGTACTTATTCTTTGAGCTACAATTAAAATAGTGGCATCTTTAGCATGTTTCTTTAAATTTTTTCTTAAAGCAGCATCAGTTTTAAAATCAAGCGCACTAAATGAATCATCAAAAATATAAACTTCTGGATTTTTAGCTATAGCTCTAGCGATAGAAAGTCTTTGTTTTTGACCACCACTTACATTTGCTCCGCCTTGTGAAATATCACTATCAAATTTATTTTCTTTTTTATCAATAAATTCTAAAGATTCACTAACACTAGCACATTTTTTCATTTCATCTAAAGAGAGATTATCATTTCCAAGCATTAAATTAGAAGCAATAGTTCCTGTAAATAATATCCCTTTTTGTGGAACATATCCAATTCTATTTCTAAG
>CAOJKG010000055.1 GCA_948437815.1 uncultured Mycoplasmatota bacterium | reverse complement strand
TTCACTATCTGCATCAACAAATTCTGTATTTAAAGTAATATTATGGCTAGTTGCCCAAGTTTCTACTTCTGATATAGGTTTACCAATAAAGTTTGGCATCGTTTCTAACTTACCACCAGTTGTTATACCTTGACCAGTAACTTTTGTTGTATATTCTTCATTAGCATCAAAGCTAAACGTTTTAATCATTTCCTTTTTTTCTAATCCTAAATTTGCTTTCATTAAATTTTTAATAGCATTTAAAGAGTCTGGATAATAACCAACAGCAGACAATGTCATATTACCATATCTAACAGGAAGAGAATAATATTCTAAATAAGTTTTTTGAATTTTAACAAAATCGCCATCGCCAAAAGATTTTAAAACCATTTCTTTTAGGACATCATAGAATGTAAGCATTTGTTTCATTTCCATATTAGTTTTCATATTATTAGTTATAGCATTTAGTAGTTCTTCAACACGATTAATATTAGAAGGATTAGCAATTTTTCTAGCTAAAGCTTCGACAATTTGTTGTTGATGTCTATTACGAGCAATATCACTTTGCAAGTAAGCATGTCTACATCTAGCGTAAGCTAAGGCTTGTTCTCCGTTTAAGTGTTGCATACCAGTATCCATACAAACAAGTTGGTCGCCAAATTGTCTTAAAGAGTTTTGTTCACAAACCCGGCCATTATGAGCATTATAATAAAGTTTATAATCGGGAACTTCAACATCAACATCAATTCCTCCAACTGCTTCTACTAAATCAACAACACCTTTGAAATTAATTTTAACATAGTAATCTATTTTCACTTCAGTAAGTTGTTCAATAGTTGAGATAACACAGCCTGTTCCATAACCAGCTGCTGAATTTATTTTTGCATATTTATTATTATTACAAGCAATAGGGACATAAGTATCTCTTGGAATAGAGAACATCGTCGCATTAAGAGTTTTAGGATTAAAAGTAACAAGCATTAAAGTATCACCATTAAAAGCAGCATTTTGATCTAATCCATCATCTTCGCTATCAACACCCATAAGGAGGATAGTAAAAGGTTCATTTAAGCTTTTTTTACTTTTAATTTCGGTATCTTGATTTTTCATTTTTTTACTATATGAATAAAGTATCATACTATTTTTAATACCTTCAAATTCTTCTTCACTATAAGTAACTAAATAATTAGAATTCAAGAAAGTTCCTTGTATTTTACCACTAATTAAATCATAAATCATTTCATAATAACTAGAATATTCAATAACTTCTAAATTTTCCAGTTTTTTATCTTTAATCAGTTCTTTAGCGAGAACATTACCTTCAATATCTTTATCAGTGTTAATCATTCCAAGTTTACTATTATCATTTAAAGAAGTTCCGCTCATTACAATTAAATTAGATGTATAAGTAACTTGTTCACTTTCTGCTAAGTTATCAATACTAGTATAAATAACATTTATATAATAATTTACTGCCGAAAATACTACTACAAAAATAATAGTTAAAGCTGTCGTAATAGATAAAGTAATATGTTTTTTCAAAATAAGATTAATTAAGTTCCATAAAAAATAAGCTATTAACCATATTCCAAATAAACCAATTACAATAGACCTTATTAAAGTTTCAACACCACTAAGACCCATTAAATTCTTTATAAGTAAAAAATAAGTTATTAAATATATAATAAAAGTTAAAAAATAAATGATAAGAAATATTTTATTACATTTTTTTAATTTATTAAAAAGTACTTTCATTAAACACCTTCTATTCTAATATTAACAATTATTATTATATAATATATTATGTCTTCTTGCAAACAATTTATAAGCTTTACACAAAATTTACGAATTAAAAAGTCTAATAAGTTGAGATATTTTTTACTATAAGTTATAATTATAATGTATAACTATGAGAATAAGGAGGCAGTTATGAAGTGTAGTAAAAAAAAGCTATTTTTAGTCTTTATATTTGTCTTTTTTTGTCTAACTATAAATGTTTATGCTGAAGAAAAAAAAGCAGTATTAAAGGATGCAGTATATTTAAGAAAAGGCCCAGGAACAAATTATGGATATTATATTCTTGGTAAAAGCGGTACATCTTACACTTTAAAAAAAGAAAGTGTTGTACCTGATGAACCTAAAAATGGTGCTTGTAATGCTGGATGGTATGAAATAGATTACAGTGGAAAAAGTGCATATGTCTGTGCTAGCTATATAGAAATTAAAAATGCTGGAGAAAGCACTGATGTATATGATAGACCTTGGACTACACCAAAAAAAGCCATTGTAGGTGGAGCGAGATTTATGACAAGGTCATACATAAATAAAGGCCAATTTACATCATATTTAAAAAAATTTAATGTAAATCCAAACTCATCATATAATGTATACAACCATCAATATATGGCTAATCTAGCAGCGCCATATAGTGAAGCTTTAACAAGTTATAGAACATACAAAGCGAATAATTTATTAGAATTACCTTTAGAATTTACAATACCTATATTTGAAAATATGCCAGATTATACTGGGCTGCCAGGAAAAGAAATTGATAAAACATGTGAAAGTACTGTAACTGATGCTACTTTTGAAGCTGAATTAAATGAGCAAGGTTTTCCTGAAAGTTATAAATGCAAATTAAGATTACTTCATAAAACTCATCCTAACTGGACTTTTAAAGCTTTAAAAACAGGTTTAGATTTTGAAAAATCAATAACAGCCGAGCAAAATGTAAGTTCCATTCAAGGTGGGGATGCATATTATGATAAACCACTAGTTCAAACAGAAAAAGGATGGTATAAAGCAAATCGTGAAACCGTAGGCTATTATTTAGACCCAAGAAACTTTTTAATAGAAGAAAGAATATTAATGTTTGAAAATTTAGGTTATTCTGATAATTACAATGAACAAGTTGTACAAACAATTTTAAAAGGAACTTTTATGTCAGGTATTTCCGTATTAGACAATCAAGCATACTCTTCAATATTTGTTGAAGCAGGTAAAAACGAAAATATAAGCGCAGTATATTTAGCAAGTTTAGCTATTCAAGAGGCTGGAGTTAAATTATCAAATACTACTAATGGTGCAGAGTTTACATATGAAGGAGTAACTTATGTTGGATTATATAACTTCTTTAATATCGGTGCTAGTAGTAGTGCCAAGAATCCTGCTTTAGCTGGTTTAGTATATGCAAGTGGAGGTTCTAAAGATGTTATTGTAAATGGTGGTAGTTCTTCGTCTCCAAGTATTGACAGTGATGAAGTGGCTATGTTAGCTAAACTAGGAGCAAGTGTTAATGCAGGATGTTTACAAAATCTTGCTGTTGGTACCACAATAGGAACGATAAAAAGCAAATTAAGTGGATATACAGTAACAATTAATGCTAGTGACAATGACATTATAAAAACAGGGCAAGAAATTACAATAACTGATGGCAAGAAAACCTATAAATATATAATCGCTGTCAAAGGTGATGTAGATGGTGATGGCAAGTTAGGGGCAACAGATTACGTAAAAATTAAAAATTACATAATGGAAAAAAGTGGAAGTGAATTATCCACTCCTGCGAGTATTGCCGCAGACGTTGATGGTGATGGAAACATCAAAGCCACAGATTATGTAAGAATTAAAAATAGTATAATGGAGTGATAAAATGAAAAAGAATATTTTAAAAATAGGGGTTATGCTAATAAGCTTATTTATTGGTCTTACAAAAGTTAGCGCAGCATCATTTAATATATCAGCAAGTACTACTAATCCTACTAAAGGAAGCACTGTAACATTAACTATTAAAGGGAATGATGTAACTGGAAGATTTAATATATCATCATCAAATTCTGGAGTAGTCGCTGTAAGTGAAGATAGAGCCTGGATAGAAAATAATACTTATCGTATTAAATTAAGTGCTATAAATACAGGAAGTGCCACTATAACAGTAACCCCAAGTGGAGTAAGTGATGGCAGTGGTAATCCTGCTAATTTAGGAGCTAAATCAATAAAAATAAATGTTACAGCACCTAGAGAAAAATCTAATGACAACAATTTAAAAAGCTTAAATGTTACAGGTTTTGAATTAAGCCCTGAATTTGATAAAGACGTTCAAGTTTATCTAGCAACAGTACCAGAAGGCACAAAAAATATAGAGATAAAAGCTACAGCAAATAGCCCATATGCCACTGTAACAGGCGCTGGAAATATAGATTTAGAAGAAGGAACAAATGCTATTAACATAGTTGTAAAATCAGAAACAGGAATAGAAAAAATTTATACAATAAATATTGCTGTTAAAGATGAAAATCCTATTGAAGTTACAGTAAATGACCGAAATTACACAGTAGTGAAATTAAAAGAACATTTGACAAAACCAGATACATTTGAGGAAAGTACAATAACAATTGAGGGTTATGAGATACCAGTATTTATAAATAATAAAGCAGATATTACTTTAGTAGGTTTAAAAAATGAAGATGGAGTAATTAAATTATTTGAATATAAAGATGGTAAATATTCTAAATTTAATGAAATGAATTTAAATCATATTTTATTAATACCAGTTCCTCTTGATAAAGAATTAGACTTTAATAAAGGAAAAGTAAATATTAATGGTGAAGAAATTGATTGTTATAAAATTAATGATAATAGTGAATTTGTAATTATCAATGCTAAAAGTCTATCAGATGGTAACACTAGTTACTACTTATATGATACCGAAAATGATACAGTAATTAGATATGATGAAGATTTAATTAGTACTTCTAAAGAAACATTAAAATTATATTCTTATGTAATTATTGCTTTTGCAAGTACATCATTTTTAATGTTAATAATAATTATATGTTTATTACATAGTTCTAAAAAGAAACAAAAGAAAATAAATAAATTTATTGAGCGTCAAGAAGCCAAGATAGAAGCTACAAGAAAACTAAATGATGTCGTAAGTGAAGTGCAAAAAATAACTGCCAAAGAAAAAGAGGATAACAAGGTTGAATTAGAAAAAACAGCCAAAATAAATTTAGAAGAAACTAAGAAAAACACCAAAATAGAAGAAGAAAAAAAATCAGAATATGATAAAGTCGATTTAACAGGAATACTTGACAAATTAAATAAAGAACAGTTAGAGGCAACAGCAAAGATTGAAATAGACAAAAATGAATTATCAAAAAAAGAGTTAAAAGAATTAAAGAAACTCGAAAAGAAAAAAGCTAAAGAAAAAAAGAAAAACAAAAACCATGATGAAGAAATAAACATAAAAAAAATAAATGTTAATAACCAAAATGTTACTGACAATGTATCTGATGATACTGAAGAAGTATATGATTTATTTGGTGACGATTAAAAGAGGAATAGAAATTCTTCTTTTTAAATGCTATAATAATTAAGAAAGGAGGTAAGATAATGGAACTAAGCGACATAAAAGGTGTTGGACCTAAAATGTTAGGTAACTTAAAAACTTTAAATATCAATAATTTGGAAGATTTATTATCTTACTATCCATATCGTTATGACATATTTGAGCCTATTAATTTAGATGAAAACTATAATGGAGAGAGAGTAGCCATTAATGTAATTGTAGAAACAACAGCAACAACTGCTTTTATAAAAAGAAATTTTAATAAATTACAATTTAGATGTAATCACAATAATAAAACAATGTATGCTGTCATATTTAATCGTGCTTTTTTAAAACCACATATAGTTATTGGTAAAACTATAACTCTAGTAGGCAAATATGATATAAAAAAGAATACATTTATCTGTGATGATATAAAATTAACACCTCTTGAAAAGAAAGAAATAATACCTATTTATCACACTAAAAAAGATATAAAAAATAGTGAACTAAGAAAAATAATGGAAAATGCTATTATAGATAATGCTGCTAGTTACAATTATGTTCCAAGTGAATTTATTGAAAAATATAATATGATAAGTAAAAAGCAAGCTTTAAGAATGAT
>CAOJKG010000054.1 GCA_948437815.1 uncultured Mycoplasmatota bacterium | reverse complement strand
TAGAAGATAAACCTTCAACAATTATTAAAGTAATTGATAATAAAGTTATTATAGTCAGAGACGGAATAATATCTAAAGATATCAAAAACTATTTTGATTTAAATTAAATTTTTATCAAAAAAAGCTCAGTAATTACTGAGTTTTAAAATAATTCTTTTTTTAAAACACTATTTATACATTGTATCATTAAATACTTTAAGATTATACCCTAACTTTTTACTTAGCAAATATTGATTTTTTCCAATATTTAATTCTTTAACATTTTTTAATTTTAAACTACGAATAAACTGGCGAAGCTCTTTTTTTATTTCTATAGCGTTCTTAGCATCTGTACTTAATTTTTCTATTTCTAAGAGATACCCTAGATTTTCTACTTCTTCAAATGCTATTTCATAATCTTTATATTGATATATTCTTCTTTTATTATGAACTATTATCAGTGGTTCTAAGCCTAACATTAAAACAATCTTTTCTATAGTTTTATAATCTTTTACTTCCGCTTCATATTCATCAGAATATGTCCATAGCTTTCCTTTAAAATGTTGCTTTTTGTATGTTATTAAACAAGTGGCATTGCTTCTTCGAATCCGAAATGTCTCATTTAAGCGTAAATCTTTTTCTGGTTTCAAATTATTTCGTAGCGGATCAATATAATATGTATCATATAATTCTTTTTCACCTATAAAATTAAATTGAGATAGAATCTTTAATACTTCATCTTTATTGTTATCAAATGCTACTGATATTTCCATTTCTTTCATATAATTATTCCTTTCTTTTAAAACAAGTATACTAAAAGAAGAGGAAATATAGATGTCAGTTTTAAAATTTTTCTAAAATCTTTATTGATTTAATTCTATTTATATAAAAATGGCGTATTTCTTCTTTGAATTCACAATATGCAACTATACCCCATTCTTGCCCTAAAAGAATTAAATCATAAGGTTGAATAGTTCTTTTTGAAGTGCTTTTCTCATCTTTAGAATAATATTCTAAAAAACATTTTCTTTTTTCCTTGATTGCTCTATTAATTAAATTAAATAAATCTTTATTTTTAATATTTATAGTCTCTGGAGTTATAAATCTTTTGGGAACACTTATATTTTGATTTAAGACATAACCCCCATATGGACCTTTAATAGTATCAATATATATTCCAGCTTTTTCTATTTCATCTTTATATATTCTAATCATTCGGGGACTAACTTCTAATTTTTCAGATAATTCTGCTAGACTATATTTTTTTCCTGTACTTAAATATTCAAGCATAGAAAGTACATTACTAATTTTAGACATGTAGCACCTCTTTTATTTAAAGTTTTTTAATACATATAAAAATATATATTTTATTTCTGGATTTAATAGTTATCATTAACACTAATTACAAAAGTTGCAGTGGATTATTTTATGTTGTTTTAAAGAAAGATTATTTAATAGCTTTATTTTTTTACATACCCTGATGAAATATTTGAAAATATTATTCATATTTTCATCAATTTTATATAGACTCTCTGGATGAAATCTTACACCAATGTAGAATTTTTTATTTTTGGATTCTACTACATCTGCGTATCCATCTTCACAAAAAGCAACTTGATCTAAAAATGGCGATTTATCTATGGTTCTTTTATGTCTTGAGTTAACTTTTATTTCTTTTGACTGCACAATATTATAAAATTTAGATGGTTGAATAATTTTTATATTGTGTACGTATTCTTTCATATTTTTATTGTGGTTTTCCGGATTAGAAACATAAGTTGTTGTCCCGCCTAAAGCTCGAACTATAACATTTTGACCACAACAAATACCTAAAACAGGTATATCTTTTTCATAGCAATATTTTGCAATAATCATTTCATAATTATCACATACTTCGCCACCTTGAAAAACTACTCCATCACATAAATTAATTTGCGCAATTAAATTATTATATTCACTAATAGATAAATTATTACTCCATTTATCTCCTACATCTAAGACTTCGTCTTTAGGTAATAAAATTCCAATTGCTATTGCATCATTATCAAATATAGCTTGTTTTACTTCATCTCTTATATAGGCATTAGGTCTAATATTATTTTCAGCTATATGTTTAGAAACAATTCCTATTATTGGTTTATTCATACGTAATGCCTCCTATATGTTTATTGAAATTGACATTATATAAATGTATTATATAAATTAATAGATATTAAAATTTTATCATAATTTTATGAATTTTAAAACTCGAAACATAAAAGTTCGAGTTTGATATCAATTTGGTGGCTCCAGCGGGAATTGAACCAGCGACACAAGGATTTTCAGTCCTCTGCTCTACCGACTGAGCTATGGAGCCAAAAAAATGGCGGTTCGTACGGGATTCGAACCCGTGATCTTCTGCGTGACAGGCAGACGTCATAGGCCTCTAGACTAACGAACCACAATTGGTTGCGGGAGAAGGATTTGAACCAACGACCTTCGGGTTATGAGCCCGACGAGCTACCAGACTGCTCCATCCCGCGATGTAATCTATTGTTAAACAATTAAGTGGCGGAGGAAAAGGGATTCGAACCCCTGCGTCGCTTGCGCGGCCTCCCGGTTTTCAAGACCGGCCCCTTCAACCAGACTTGGGTATTCCTCCATAGCCTTTTTTCTTGTCAACAATTGAATTATAACATAATTTAAAAACAGATGTCAATAAAATTATAACATTTTTTGGCTCTAATACTATTATTATGCACTATTTGTAAAAATAATAATAACTTTTTTCTTTATCTAATTCTATATTTTTTAATTTTATCATTTCTTCAATGGTAACGAAAGCATAACCTTCTTTAGATAATTCCTCCATGGCTAGTAATGCTCCATCTATTGATGTTTCATATAAATCATGTAATAAAACAATTCCTCCATCATGAGCATTATCAATTATGTACTTAGCTATTTTTTCTTTATCTTTATATTTCCAATCTTCTGTATCTAAATCCCACATTATAGTATTCATATTGGATAATTTTTTGATATTTTTATTAGTATTACCATATGGTGGTCTTAGATAAATTGGATTATCTCCTGTTATATTTTTTATATTATCATTTGTCTTTTTTATTTCATTTATAATATCATAATCATTTAATTTTACTAAATTTGAATGACTATAAGTATGACTGCCAATTAAGTTTCCCATATCATGAGCTCTTTTTAATGTATCTTTATAGTCTTCTACTCTACTTCCTAAAACGAAAAATGTTACTCTTGCATTATACTTATCTAAGTTATCAAGTAATTTATTAGTTGCAATATAACTTGGCCCATCATCAAAAGTAAAGGCTAAAAGTTTTTTATCACTAAATTCTTTTAAATTTCTCTCTTTTACTTTATTATCTACTTTTTCATCTCTTAAGTATTCTTTTTTTAAGACTCCTACTAATTCCTCATATGGTATAACTATTTTTATTTCACCAGCAGCATAATATGCTACTTGATATGGTGGAAATATGAATTCTAAGCCTTTATCAATAAATCTAAAATGTTCTAAACTATTAACCCCATTTGATAAGCCTTCTTTTACCCAATTTTCATCAAAATCTAAATTATTATCTTTACTATATTTCATAACATAATAATATGCTAAAGATGTAATTCTATTTAAACTTTCTTCATTTTCTAAAAAATCCTGGATATTAACTTCTTTACTTTTATTTTTATCATAATAAAAAGATTTATCTTCTCTCATATAATGAGCGCCACCTGTATATTCATAAATTGTTAAATGAATTCCTACCATATTATTATTTTCATTAACTTCATATGTTGTTTTAAAATCATATTTACTACTAGGTTTATAATCTAAATCTTGCATATTTTCTTTAAATTCATCTTTTTTATTATTTATATAGTCTGTGGCATCTGCTAAAAGAATTTTATTATTTATTCTAGGATATTTTATTTCCATAATATATAAATCATTTTCTTCTTTTAAGTAAAATGTTTCTTTAGTGGAATTGGTAAATATAATAATAGATAAAAATATAACAATTATTACACTAAATAATATTTTGCCAGTTTTAGTTAATCTTATTTTATGCTTCTTCTTATAATTCATTTCACTTCACTCCTACTTCATTATAAATCATTTTTAAATATAGAAAAGTGTAATTTTAGAAAACATGAAAAAAATGTCTAATTTTTGACATTCTTTTAGTTATAAATATTCTTTTAGAATTTCATATATTTTATCACTATTTACTATATAACTCCCATGATTCTCTTTAGGTATAACTTTTAAAATACTATTCTTTATATTTTCTTTTATATATTTGGTATGCTCTATTTTTACAATATCTTTTTCGCCAACTAATATAATAGTGGGGATATTAATTTTTTCTAAATCTTCTTTAGTTATATTGGGTTCGTCTAATATCATTTTAAATCTTTTACTTCTTGTTATAAAAAATCCTATCTTTGTTATATTTATAAAGGATTTTTTTAATCCTGATGGATTTAGGTTGGCTCCACTAATAATTAATTTGGATAAAATATTAGGTTCTTTAATAGCTACATTTAAGCCCGTTATGCCTCCATCACTAAAACCATATAATATAGGTTTATTTATTTTTAGTTTTTTAATAAATTCTATTACATCAGTGCTCATTAAATCATATGATATATTTTTAGTATTTTCACTTTCACCATGACATCTACTATCTATGGCGTATACTTGATGATAATCTTCTTTTAATTTATTTATTAATTTTGTAAATATCTTATGAGTCTCACTATTTCCATGAAGTAATATTATTGGCTTTCCCTCACCATAAACTTTATAGAAAATGTTTACATTATTTACTTTTATTTTCAAGTTGTTTCTCCTTTATTATTTTTTTTATTTTTAGAATGATAACTTTAAAGTTTTTATCTCTAGCTAATTCTGATAAATCTATCCATTTATAACTTGAATGTTCTTTTTTATCAATTTTTATATTTTCTATTTTATCAATAGTAAAAAAATAACGAAAATCAAAATGATAATGTTCTGGTAGATTTAATCTTTTATTATACGAAATCTTATGCGAATCTATATCAAAAGGTATTATTTTATCATTTCCTATAATTATTTGGTTTAATTCTGTTAAACCTGTTTCCTCTTTAATTTCTCTTATAGCTGCTTGCAATACATCTTTATCATTTGTTTCAATATGACCACCTGGGTATAAAAACATATTTATATCTTTATGTAATAAAACTAAAAACTTTTTTTCTTTTATTGCATATACAAAGCCACTCGCTACTATGTGACCATCAAAGTTATTCCAATCTATAACTTCATTTTCTGAAAATCTTTTTAAATATTCTTTAAATATCTTTTGTTTATTTTTTTCTTTTGAAAAAATCTCTAAGTATTTTAATAATATATTATTATATTTCATATTTCACCTTATTCTTTTACGTTTTTAAATATGTTATTATTGCATAAAATACAAGCGTTTGATATAATTAATAAGGAATATTTAATAACTGAGTGCTTGCCTACTTTCATAAAGAAAGGAGGCTGATGATATGTATAAGAAGGATTTTTTAATTCTTTCTCTTATCCTAATTATCTTTTTACTCATAGCCTTACTTTTTACTTTAGTAAAATAGTAATCTATAATAAAAGAAAAGCACTCAATTTACTTTCAGTAGATTAAGTGCCAACCATTTTATTGGCGAGTACTCAACATTGAGGTGTTAAGTATTCCCTTTTTTATTTTATGCAAGTTTCCTTGACATATTCATATTAACACAAAAACAGCTTTTTTACAAGCCGTTTTGCTATTTTAACTCGGGATTCCGAATTTTATATCAATTTTGGTGCCCAAGGCCGGACTTGAACCGGCACGAGCTTTAACACTCGCAGGATTTTAAGTCCTGTGCGTCTACCTATTCCGCCACTTGGGCAGGCACTTGTCTTAATTAA
>CAOJKG010000053.1 GCA_948437815.1 uncultured Mycoplasmatota bacterium | reverse complement strand
TGAAGGTTCAAATAAGGGTAACCTTATTCAGAATAAATAAAATGACATTAACTATTACAGTCAATGTCCGCTTAAACAAGTAGATATTAGATTGCATCCTAACGCTCTACTAATTTAATATTAACATATTTTTTAAATAATTACTAGATTATTTGAATAGATTTATAAATCTCCGCCATATAGAGATTTTTTCTTGTTTCTCGGTAGTTTTAATCTCTTTTTTAGCATCTTTTTTTCCATCAATAACCATCACAAATTTAGTTTCACTAGTAGTATTATTTGTTTTACCAGCAAAAGAATTATAGTTTTCACTTAAATTTACTAAAGCTTGAACTCTATTAGACATCCCTTTAACATCGTTATTTACAATATAAGATATTTTAGAAATACCATTTTTATTATAAGTTACGATACCATTTTCTAAAGTTTTAACTCCAGTATTTAAAGAACTAGCTCCATTTTTAAGGGAATTAGAGCCACTTACTAAAACTTTAAGTGCTTGATTATCAAAAGCCTCAATTCCAATAGTTAAATTATTAGCCCCATTTTTCAAAGTATTGACACCATCTTGTAAAGCTTTGATATTAGATATTTTATTTTGTAAACTTACGATTTCATTTTTAATAGAATTTAATTTAGCGGAAATATCATTTAAATTTTTAATTGTCTTTTCATTATTAGTATGTAGTTTTGATAGTGATGCAAGTTTAATAGTCATATCAGGAGTCATAATTTGTTGTTTTATATCATCAGGTAAAGAATTAATTAATACTTCAAATTCTTTAATAGTACTATCATTAGCTTTTATTAAAGTAGTCAAATCATTTAATGTATTAGTATTAAAAGAATTCATTAAAGTATTAGCATCTATCATTATTGAGTTTACTTGTAACATCATAGCATCCAGTGTCTTTGCAAGTTTATTTATTCCATTATTTAAAGAAGCGCTGCCAGCTTTAATCTCTTGAAACATTGTATTTGCATAAATAATACCATTATTAAGTTCTTTAATACCTCCATCTAAAGCTGAACTACCAGAAGATAAATCTTTAACTCCAGCCTGAATTTTATCAATACCACTTTGTAAATCATTAACTTTAGAATATAAACTATTTAAATCTTTAAAATCATTAACATCAGAACTTGTAATAGTTTTTGGAGTAGCAACAGAATAAATACTTGCAAGTTCAAATTTAGTAGTATCAAAAGATATAGTAATAGTATCAGTTTTCTTTAATTCATTTAAATTTAAACTCTCATATAAGCCTGGAGTAGCAATACCAATAATTATATTATTAATACCATTGTTTATAACTTTACCATTACTAACAGATATATTTTTATTATACTCATCATCAATAATAGTTCCTAACATAACCATAAAAGGGGTATAAAGGGTTTCATTCTTACCATTTATTTTCGCTATATGTTTATCTGTATTTTGATATTTTACAACTATTTTAATTTTACCACTCTTACCAATCATATCATTAAGATTAGTTTCTATATCATCAAGATAATAAGTAACATTAGTAGTAATAGGTAAAGTTTTAGTAGTAGTTCCTCTATAAGTTATATCACTTTTATAGCTATTCCAAATAATTCTATCTTTATAAGGTTTATAAGTATTATCATTACTTAAGTTTAAAATATCATTAAGAATAGTATAGTCTTCAATTTCTTCTAAGTTTTCATTATTAATTAATTTAGTATTTACTAAAGTATTATTAATAGTACCATCATAATTTAATTTTGTATAAACAGTTTCATCTTTTATTAAAGCATAAGTATTAAGGGGACTACTTGTAAAAAGAGCACCACCTATAATTAAGGCTAAGCCTAATTTTTTTAAATTTTTATTTTTCATTTTTATATCATCCTTTCCATGAATAGTTGTTTTCATGATTAATTTATCAAATATTAAGAGTATAGAAGGTAAAATAGTAATAACTACTAGCATACTAATAATAGCGCCTCTACTAATTAAAGAACAAAGGGAGCCAACCATTTCTAAATCAGAATAAACACCTACACCAAAAGTTGCTGCAAAAAAGCACATACCACTTACAAAAATTGAGTTACCAGAATATTCTAAAGTTTTATACATTGCATCCTTTTTATTTAAAGCATCCTTTCTTTTTTCTAAGTAAGTAGTTGTCATTAATATTGCGTAATCTATTGTAGCTCCTAGTTGAATAGTACCTAATACAATTGGAGCAACAAATGGTAAGATGTTACCACTAAAGTAAGCGATACCCATATTAAGGAATATTGCAAACTCAATAGCTATAATGAGTAAGAAAGGTAAAGAAAGTGATTTTAAAACAATAAATAATACAAAGAAAATACAAACAATAGAAGATACATTAACATTATTAAAATCGGTATTACTTATTTCAATTAAATCTTTCATAAGAGGACCTTCACCAGCGACTAAAGCATTTTTATCATATTTTTTTACTATTTTATCTACAATTTCTACTTGTTTATTTAAATCATCACTAGCGATATCATAAATTGAATTAAACATAAGCATTTGATATTTATCGCTTATAAATACTTTTTTTAAATCTTCAGGAATAATATCATTTGTAATATTAAGTTCTTGTAATTTTGCCATTGATAGAACAAAATCTATTCCCTCAGTATTTTCTAAATCATTGATTAAATTATTCATATCGTTTTGTTTAAGATTTTTATCTAGTAAAATAATTTCCATACTAACCATATTAAATTTATCTTTAAGTATTTTATTCGCTTCTATACTTTCTAGGGTATCTGGTAAAGTTTTATCAATTTTATAATAAACATCAACATTAGCTTGTGCTAGATAAAAAGGAACAAGTAAAATTAAGAAACCAGCAAAAAAGCCTTTATGATATTTAATTACAAACTTATAAATCTTACTAAAATTAGGAATAAAAGTTTTATGTTTAGTTTTATCAATTAGTTTATCAGAAGCTAGTAATAAACTAGGAAATAAAGTTAAAACTGTTATTACGCCTAAGGCAACACCTTTAGCCATAACAATACCTAAATCTGTTCCCAGAGTTAAGTTCATAGTTATCAAAACTAAGAAACCAATAATAGTAGTTAAGCTACTCCCTGTAACACTAGTAAATGTTTCGCATATAGCTTCCACCATAGCATCCTTATGATTTTTATAAATTTTCTTTTTAGCTTCATAAGAGTGGTAAAGAAATATTGAGAAATCAGTAGTAACACCAAGTTGTAGGACAGCAACTAAAGCTTTGGTAATATAAGATATTTGTCCCAGAAAAATATTACTACCTAGATTAAATATAATAGCAATACCAATATTAAGTAATAATAAGATTGGTACAATAAATGAATCTAGAGCTAGTTCTAAGACAATAATACAAAGCGCAACAGCAATTATAATATAGATAGCAATTTCTTTATTAGAAAGATTCATAGTATCTAAAACCATTGAACTCATACCACCAAGTTTTACGTGTTCTTCTGTAATATTTCTTATTTCCGAAACTGCTTGTAAAGTAAGTTCACTAGAAGTAGAATCAGTAAAAGTAATAAAAAGTAAATCAGAATTACCATCATGAAGTTTACTAATTATTTCTTTGGGAAGCATTTCAATAGGTATCGTAGTACCCACAATGTCATAAAGACTAATAACTTCTCCAACACCATTAATATCTTGCAAATCTTCTTTAAGTTTTACAATTTGTTTGGCATCCATTCCATCCATTATAGCAATAGAATATCCACCCATACCAAAATCATCTGTTAAAATATTTTGACCTTTAATAGTATCGATATTATCTGGTAAATAAACCAAAATATCATAATTAATATGAGTAAGCGCATTACCTATTAAAGATAAAACAAAAAGGACAACAGAAAATCCAATAATTAAATTTTTATGTTCGCAAATAAACTTTGCAAATTTTTTCATAATAACCTCCTTAAACGTAATATATTTTATTATTAAAAATCAAAAAATTGAAACACATAAAGAATTAAATGTACGATAACCAACAGATATTTAAAAAATGTATGTATAAATAAGCAACATCTTGTTTGATATCTTTACAAATATTAAAAATAAGATATAATTTAGCTAGGTGATAATATGATTAAAAAAGAAGAAAACAAAAAAGATTTACGAGTAATTAAAACTGAGAATTTGCTTTATGCTACACTAATAGATTTATTAAAAGAAAAAACATTTGAAGAAATAAAAGTCTCAGATATATGTAATAAGGCATTAATTAATCGTTCAACATTTTACGCCCATTATCAAGATAAATATGAGTTAGTAGTAGGTTTTATTAGCACATTAAAAGAGGAACTAGCAAAAGCTATAAAAGATAACGGCAGTACTTTTAATACAAAAGAATATTATTTAGAAATGATTGAAATGATATTAACCCATATTGAAGAAAAAAAGAAAATATATCAAGATATATTAACAAATAATCGTAATAGTATAGTTATGGATATATTATTAGATGTTATCAATAATGATGTTAATGAACGCTTAGAAAAGAATTTGAAAGAAAATGAAAAGATACCAAGTAAAGTTATATCTACATTTTATATCGGAGCAGTTACAAGTATTTGTATAGAATGGATGAAAAACACAAATGAATATAGTAAAGAAGATATAATTCATTACTTAAATTTATTAATGCAGTAATGTATTTTTAATAGTTTTTAACATATAATAATAAAAAGTTGACGTACGTTAAAAAGTACGTTATAATTAAATCGAGATGATATTCATGAGTACAATAAATATTACAAAAGCAAGACAAAATCTATTTCAATTAGTCGCTGATGTTAATGTAGGCTTTAATCCAATTACTATTGTCAATAATAAAGGTAAAAATGCCGTTTTAATATCAGAAGAAGAATGGAAAAATATTGAAGAAACATTATATTTATCCAGTATTCCAGGCTTTGTTGAAGATGTAAACAAAATTAGAAATACAGAAGATTGGACAAAAGCCAAGGAGTTTAACCCTGATGAAGAGTGGTAAATATAAAATTAAATTTTCTAAACAAGCAGAAAAAGATAAAATCAAATTAAAAAGTTCTGGATTAGATAAAAATTGTAAAAACATTTTAACTTTAATGTTAGAGGATCTTTTTTGTTATCCACCAGCATATGAAAAACTAAGTGGCGATTTAAATAGTTTGTATTCTAGAAGAATTACTAGACAACATCGTATTGTATATGAAGTTAATGAAGAGAATAAAGAAATTCGCATAATAAGAATGTGGAGCCATTATGATAATATTTAAAGATTGAAAAATACACATTTAATCATATTTGCATACTTACATAAAATATAGTATAATATATTTAGTTAGTTAAAAAGCGATTCATTCGAAGTAATTATTTTAAGATTTTTTTAGAGAACTTGTGTAAGGTGAAAACAAGTAAATATAAAATAATGAATTACAAATGATGATTTTAAATCGGTGAGCAACATCGTTATCAATAAGAGGTAATAAACTATTTATTACAAATAAAGGTGGTACCACGAGCAAATCGTCCTTTGGATGTTTTGCTCATTTTTTATTTTTAGGAGGTGATTTGTATGGATGAGTATTATTACTATTATTACTTAAATAATTGTGATTTAACTAACTATACAATAATCAAAGGAGAAATAAAAAATGGAAAGAAAAGAACAAATCGAATTAATAATTAGAAAAGCGACTCAAATATTTAATGAAGATTCATTAAGAAAGAAATTAGAAAGCGATAAGAAGTTAGTAATAAAGTTTGGGGCAGACCCATCAAGACCAGATTTACACTTAGGGCATACAGTTCCGTTAAGGGTATTAAAACTATTACAAGATATGGGACATGAAATAGTATTTGTAATAGGAGATTTTACTGCAATGATAGGGGACCCTAGTGGAAAAAGTAAAACTAGACCACAATTAACATTTGAAGAAACGCGTAAAAGTGGAGAAACATATTTTAAACAAGTAACAAAAATTTTAGATAAAGA
>CAOJKG010000052.1 GCA_948437815.1 uncultured Mycoplasmatota bacterium | reverse complement strand
CTATTGTTGAATTAATAAATGGAATTGAAGTAATAAGAATATGTGATAGTGTTGAGTTTGAATTAAATCGTTTTAATAATAAGTCTGAATTTTTAAGAAATAAAGAGATGAAACATCATAAGGCAATGGCAATGTATGATTGCTTAAAATTTATTAATCAGGCAGCATTTACAGTTTTAATAATTGGAATTTCAACATATTTAGCAACAAAAAATATAATTTCAGTAGGTAGTGTTTTAACAGCTTATTTGTGCTTTAATCAATTAATTAAGCCATTAGAAGAATTACATAGAATTTTTGATGAAGTTTCAGAATGTACAGTATTAGCTAATGACTTTTTTGAAATGGTGGAAATACAGAATGATTTTTCATATAATAAAATTTTAAATGAAAAAAATAATGATATTACAGATGAGATTATAAATATTAGAAATTTAAATTTTTATTATTCTGAGAGTGAAGATAAACTAATTTTAAAAGATTTTAACATAGATATAGAAAAGGGAATGTATTTAGGAATTGCAGGACCATCAGGTTGTGGAAAATCATCACTAATAAAATCTATTTGTAAATTAGAAAAAACAGCTGGAACAATAATTATAGATGATACTAATATTAATAATTTAACTAGAAAAGATATATCTGAAATAATAGCATTAGTTCCACAAACTCCATTTCTAATAGCTGGAACAATATATGAAAATATAATTTATGGAATGAAAAGAGAAGTAACATTAGAAGAGGTAAGAGATGCAGCCAAAAAAGCATATATTTTAGATTATATAGAGGGATTACCAGAAGGATTTGATTTTAAAATTTCAGAAGGTGGGAATAATTTATCAGGAGGACAAAGGCAAAGAATTGCAATTGCAAGAATTTTCTTAAGAAAACCAAAAATACTAATTTTAGATGAAGCAACATCTGCTTTAGATAATACTTCTGAAAAATATATTCAAAGTGAAATAGAGAAATTAAAGATAGAAAATAATACAACAATTATTGCTATAGCACATAGATTAACAACACTTAAGAATTGTGATAGAATTATTGTACTGAATAAAGGAAATATAGAAGAAGATGGTAAATTTGATGCTCTTATAGAAGAGAAAGGAATATTTAGTGATATGTATTATGGAAAAATTAGTTAAATAATAAAGATTTAAAATAATTTTATTATTAGTAGGAGGAAATAAATGAAGTTATATTTATCATCACAGAAATTTGGAAATAAGATAGAGATACTTAAAAAATGGATTAAAGAACATAATAATAAAATATTACTTATTTTTAATGCTCTTGATGCAAAAGGTGAAGAAAAGATTAACTTTAATGTAAAAGAAGATACTGAATTACTGCAAGAAATAGGATTTGATGTTAAAGTTGTAGATTTGAAAAATTATTTTAAAGACAATAAAAGATTAATTCAAGATTTTTCAGAATATAACGCCTGTTGTGTTATGGGAGGAAATGTATTTGTTTTAAGACAAGCAATGGAATATAGTGGATTTGATAAATTTTTATATGAAAAAAGTTTAGACAATGACTTTTTATATATTGGATATAGTGCAGGGAGTTGCGTTTTAGGAAAAGATATAAAAATTTTTGATACAATAGATAATCCTATAAAATTTTATGAAAAAGATAGAATTTTATATAATGGACTAGGGTTTATTGATTATATATTTATTCCACATTATAAATCTAATTATCATAAAGTAAATTTAATTGAAGAACTGGCAGAAAGATGTAAATCTGAAAATAAAAACTTTAAAGCAGTAAAAGATGGAGAAGTGATTACCAAATAAAGAATTTAAAATTGATATAGGAGAAAATTTTAAATGAAAAACAAAGAATTATATGAACTTATTATTAATTATGTTCCTGAAAATGAACAAGAAGAAACTGATAAAAAAATAATGTTAAAGTATATTAATGAATTTGATGATGTATTAACAAGACAAAATGAAATGTTTCATTTTACTACTTCTGCATGGATAGTAAATAATAACAGAGATAAGGTACTTATGATTTATCATAATATATTTAATTCTTGGGCATGGGTTGGTGGTCATGCTGATGGAAATTCTAATTTATTAGAAGTAGTAAAAAAGGAAATTTTTGAGGAAACAGGAATTAGCAAAATAAAATTATTAACAGATGAAATTTTTGGATTGTCTATTCAATTTGTAAAACCTCATATAAAAAATAATAAATATGTTAGTGCACATTTACATTATGACCTTCAATTTTTATTTGAAGCTTCAGAAGATTCTGATTTAAAAATTAAAAATGATGAGAATAGTAATGTTGCTTGGCTAGATGTAGACACTGTTTTAGATAAAGTAACTGAGGAACACATGAAACCAATATATAAAAAACTAATTAATAAAGTAAAAAGAGCTTTTTAAAAATGTAAATCAACAGATGAAGTATAATTGTTAAAAAATTTTAAAATAATTATAAGGAGTAAAAAAGTGATTAATACTAAATTAACTAGAAAAGCAATGAATATAGCTTATAATGCACATATAAATCAACTTGATAAAGCAGGAGTTCCATATATATATCATCCTATCCATTTAGCAGAACAAATGGATACAGAAATAGAATGTATTGTTGCTCTTTTGCATGATGTAGTTGAAGATACTAATGTTACATTTGAACAACTTGAAAAAGAATTTACAAGCGAAGCTATCGAAATATTGAAATTATTAACTCATAATAAAGAAACTCAATACATGGATTATATTAAAAAAATAAAGCAAAATTCTATTGCTAAAAAGGTAAAAATTGCAGATATTAAACATAATTCTGATGAAAGTAGATTAGACAAAATTACTGAAAAAGATATTGTAAGAAGAAAAAAATATAAGGAAGCGTTAGAGTTTTTAAAAAATTAAGTGTAAATAAGTGAGAATTGTATAAATTTTTAAAGTAAATTAATAAATAATAGATAAAATTAAAGATAAATAATATATAATTTTGAAAAGAAAGGAGATATTTATGAAGTTAAACAGCAACGAAATTATGATATATGAAGATAAAGATGGTATTACAAAAGTAAATGTAAAATTCATGAATGAGGATTTATGGATTACTCAAAATCAGCTAGCAGAGATTTATAAAACAACTCAAGAAAATATATCAATGCACATTAAAAATATTTATAAAGATGGTGAATTACAAGGTGTTTCAACTAATAAGAAATTCTTATTGGTTCAAAAAGAAGGAAATAGAGAAGTAAAAAGAAATATAGACCATTATAATTTGGATATGATAATTGCCTTAGGATACAGAGTACAATCAGAAGTTGCAGTTAGATTTAGAATATGGGCAACTGGGAAGTTACATGAATACATACAAAAAGGTTTCACAATGGATGATGAAAGATTAAAACAAGGTGGAAATAGATATTTTAGAGAATTATTACAAAGAATTAGAGATATCCGCTCAAGTGAAAGAAACTTTTATCAACAAGTAACAGATATATATAGTACAAGTATAGATTATAATCCAAGAAGTGAAATGACAAAAAAATTTTTTTCTACTGTTCAAAATAAACTCCACTATGCTGTCCACGAACATACAGCTGCAGAATTAATTCATGAGAGAGTAGATAATGAGAAACCTTATGTAGGAATGACCAATTTTAAGGGAGATTATGTTACAATAGATGATGTAAAAATTGCTAAAAATTATTTGTCTGAAATAGAATTACAGAGATTAAATTTGTTAGTATCTCAATTTTTAGATTATGCTGAACTTCAAGCATTAGAACAAAGAAGTATGAAAATGTCAGATTGGATAAAAGAATTAGATAATCAAATATTATTGAATAGAAGAAAAATATTAGAAGGTAATGGTAAAATTTCACATGAAGAAGCAATAAAAAAAGCCGAAAAAGAATTTAAAATTTATCGTGAAAGAGAAATGAAAGAATTACAAAGTGATTTTGATTTGATGATGAAATCATTACAAAATAAAAATTAAATTATATTCCGTCGAATTCGACGGGTTTAAAAATCAAGCTGGTCTTCATACTTTTACACTTAGTGTTAGTCAGTGGTGTGAAAAAACAAATGCTATTGGTATATATTCAAAACGTGGCAAGTATGGTGGAACTTATGCACATAAAGATATTGCATTTGAATTTGCATCAGCAATTAGTCCTGTTTTTAAATTATATTTAATAAAAGAATTTGAGAGATTAAAAGAGTTAGAAAATCAAAATAGAGAATGGGATGTAAAGAGAATTTTAACCAAAAATAATTATTTAATACATACTGATGCAATTAAAAATTACATATTGCCAGATAATGATTATTATAAAAATAGAGAATGGTTAAAATATGCTGAAGAGGCAGACATTTTAAATGTTGCAGTATTTAATACAACTGCTAAAAAATGGAGAGAACTAAATCCTAATTTAGCAAAAAAAGCTAATGTTAGAGATTATGCAACAATTAATGAATTAACAGTATTGTCTAATTTAGAATCCCATAATGCAGAATTAATTAAAGAAGGAAAAAGTAAAGAAGAAAGATTTGAGATATTAAGTAAAATTGCAAAGTATCAATTAGAGATACTTAATAATGCAGAAAAAATAAAGTTGTTAGGAAATGAAGATAATGCAAAAAAATAATGAAGAAAAAAGTTTTTCTAAAGTTTCCATTTCGTGGTAAAGTCTGATTTTAGCAAAACTATGTAAGAACCTTGAAAAATAAGCATTTCTTTGAAATAAGTTTTATATATTTAATAAAAAATAGATAAAATTAATGATAAATAATGTGTAACTTTAAAATGAAAGGAGATACTTATGAAGCAAAATGATAATGAGATAATGATTTATGAAGATAAAGATTTATGAAGATAAAGATGGAATAACAAAAGTAAATGTCAAATTTATTAATGAAGATTTATGGATAACAAAATATCAATTAGCTGAAATATATAAAACAACTAGACAAAATATAGAACAACACATTAAAAACATATATCAAGATAAAGAATTAAATGAAAATTCAACTTGCAAGAATTTATTGCAAGTTCAAAAAGAAGGAAACAGAGAAATAAAGAGAAATTACATAAGCAAATAATATTTTTAAATCAGTTTGTTTTAATTACAAGAATTATTAGTAGAATGAAATATGATTTTACAGGTGAAAAGGTGGATAAACTTGATTTAATAAAAATGAAAATTACAGATTTTAATTTATATAGGAGATTTTTATGTAGAATTATATTGTGGTATTACAATATAAAAGAATTATCAGTTAGAATATTATTATTTTTAATAATTATATATTTCATTTTTATAATATGTAAAAACGTAGTGATATGATAAAAAATAATACCATAAAGCTGAGGGGATTATAGTAAAATTAAATTATAACATAAAATGAAAGGAGAGAATATTATAGACAATAAATTAGAAACAATATCAAATCTTTTTGAAGATAAAGAGATAAGAAGTATATGGGATAGCGAAAAAGAAGAATATTTTTTTAGTGTAGTAGATGTTATTGGTGCATTAACAGATAGTAAAGAACCTAGAAAATATTGGTCTGTATTAAAAAATAGATTAAAAAAAGAAGGTAGTGAAGTGACTACATTTTGTAGTCAGTTAAAAATGTTATCACAAGATGGGAAAATGAGGTTGAGAGATGTATTGGATACAAAAGGAATTTTAAGACTTATTGAGTCAGTTCCAAGTCCAAAAGCAGAACCATTTAAATTGTGGTTAGCTAATTTAGGAAGTGAAAGAATAGATGAAGTTTTTGACCCAGAAATTGCAGTTAATAGAGCTATTGAGTATTATAGGAATAAAGGATACACAGATGAATGGATAAAAGCTAGATTAACAGGAATAGTTGATAGATTTAAACTTACAGATGTTTGGAAAGATGGCGGAATTAACAAACCTATTGAGTATGCAATATTAACAAATGAAATATACAAAGGTTGGTCTGGAATGAAAGCCAGTGAATATAAAAAATTAAAAGGACTTAGAAAAGAATCGTTAAGAGATAATATGACAGATATAGAAGTTGCACTTACTAA
>CAOJKG010000051.1 GCA_948437815.1 uncultured Mycoplasmatota bacterium | reverse complement strand
TTTCTAAAGATAAAGAATACAATAATACTTCTGATAATAAAACTTTGGCTGTATATATCAAAAATGATGATGGTAATTATATAAAAGGAGATAATATTCCAAGTAAAGATAGTGGCTATACCTTTAATACTAATATGAGTGTATGTAATGGTAATACTGTTATTGGATGGAATAATGAAGAATGGGGTTTAGAGTTAAGTAATATAGATCGGGGAAATACTGAGTGCTTTCTGTATTTTGATAAGAAATAAGCAGCTTTTAAAGTTGCTTTTTCTTTTAATTTATTTTAAAATAATATTAGAAATGGTGGTATTATGGAAAGAAGAGACAAGATTAATTATTATTTAGATTTAGCAGAAGTAGCTCTAGAACGCTCTACTTGTTTAAGAAGAAAATGGGGAGCAATAATTGTTAAAAACGATGAGATTATAGCTACAGGCTATAATGGCGCACCAAGAGGAAGAAAAAATTGTATTGATTTAAACTACTGCATGCGCGAAAAATTAAATATTCCGCGTGGTGAAAGATATGAAATGTGTAGAAGTGTTCATGCTGAAGCTAATGCCATCATAAGCGCAGCTCGAAAAGATATAATAGGAGCTACTTTATATATGGTAGGAAAAGAAACTATGAGTGAAGATTATGTAAAAAATGCATGTTCTTGTGCTATGTGTAAAAGAATGATAATTAATGCTGGCATTGAAAAATTAATTGTTCGAAATACTAAAAATGAATATACTGAAATATTAGTAAGTACTTTTATTGAAAATGACGAATCTTTAGAAGGAGTAAAAGGTTATTAAATCTTTTACTTTTTATATCCAAACATTTATAATGTAAAAAATAAAATAATGAAAAGAATAAAAGAGTGTGATATAATTAATATGGTGATTATATGCATATTAAAACAATATTTATGGGAACTCCGGATTTTGCAGTTCCAATACTTAATACATTAATGCAAAATACAGAAGTAGTATTAGTTGTATCGCAACCTGATGCTTATGTAGGACGAAAGAAAATATTAACATCATCTCCAGTTAAAAAATGTGCTTTGGAGCATAATATACCTGTTTTTACGCCATATAAGATCAGAGAAGATTTTGAAGAATTAAAAAAATACGATGCTGATTTAATTGTAACTTGTGCCTATGGACAAATTGTACCAGTAGAAGTACTAGAAATACCTAAATTAGGCTGCATTAATGTTCATGCTTCTATTCTGCCTAAATATCGTGGAGGAGCGCCTATTCATCATGCAATAATAAATGGTGAAACAGAAACTGGCATAACAATTATGTATATGGATAAAGGTATGGATACTGGTGATATTATTTCTATAAAAAGCATTCCTATAAAAGAAGATGATACAGTAGAGATTATGCATGATAAATTAAGTGTTATAGGAGCTAATCTTTTAGAAGAAACTTTACCAAGCATAATAAATGGGACTAATAAAAGAATTAAACAAAACGAGGAAGAAGCTACATATGCGCCTACTATTAAAAGAAAAGATGAACATTTAGATTTTAATTTAACAGCAAAAGAAATATATAACAAAGTAAGAGGGTTAAAATCATGGCCTCTTGCAAATATAATAATAGATAACGAAGAAATAAAAGTTATAGAAGGGTATATTGGCGAAGAAACAAAAAAAAATGCAGGTATTATTAGTGATATAAAAAAAGATGCTATCGGAATATCATGCAGTGATAAAATATATTATATTACTAAGTTAAAGCCATTTGGCAAAAAAGCTATGAGTGTTAGAGATTATTTAAATGGTATAAAAAAAGAAAATTTAATAGATAAGCAAATTAAATAGGAGTTATTATGAAAAATAAAAAAGAAAGTGCATTAAAGCAAAAAATAAAAGAGTTAAAAAAAACTAATAAAGGAAAAGCCATATTAAGACTTATAAAATGGTGTGTATTTTTTGTAATATTATTTATATTTTTAGCTATAGCATCTTTAATGTCACCTAAAAATAACAGTATTAAAAAACCAAATAATGAAATAAATAAGCCTCAAGAAGAAATACCAAAAGATAATTGGAATGAAGAAACATTAACTATTGAAACTATAAATGAATATCAAGAAAAACTAAACAATGATTATGATTATAAATATGAGATTAGTATTAATAAAGAAAAGTATATATTTTCTGGAACTAAAACTAATAATATAAATAAAGGTTATAAAGAGAGTAGTACTGGAATAATTAAATATAGTATTGATAGTACTGGAACATATATGGAAACTACTACTGAAAAAACTTTAATAAATAATTTATATGAAGGCATAGAAGAAAATTATTTAAATCCAATATACATATTAAATATCATAAAAGAATTAGAAATAACAAGAGACAGAGAATGTGATTGTATAGAGCCAGTATATAAAGCAAACGATAGTAAAAATATTTATAGAATTACTACTTCTAATCAAAATATAACGGGTATTAATATTACAGCTTTAGATTTTAGTTACATATATAATTTAGATTTCAAAATATAATAAAGTAGGAAGATAAAATGAAAGAAAATTTATTTAATAAAACACGAGAAGAACTAGAAAATTATTTTATATCAATTGGCGAAAAAAAATTTAAAGCATTACAAGTATATGAATGGTTATATGAAAAAAGAGAGTTTAATATTGATAATTTTTCAAATATAAAAAAAGAAATTAGAGAACAATTAAAAAAAGATTTTAGCACAGACATAATAAATATTGAAAAAAAGCAAGAAGATAATTTAACCAAAAAGTATTTATTTAAATTGTTAGATGGTGAATTCATTGAAGCAGTAGTTATGGAACATGATTATGGAACATCGATTTGTGTATCAAGTGAAGTAGGTTGCAATATGGCTTGTAAGTTTTGTGAATCAGGCCGTCAAAAGAAAATCCGTAATTTAGAAGCATATGAAATTGTAGAGCAAATATTAGCAATTGAGCAAGATTTACAAAAAAGATTATCAAGTGTTGTAATTATGGGTATTGGCGAACCTTTAGATAATTATGAAAATATTATAAAATTTATTAAAATTATAAATGATCCTAAAGGTATAGCAATTGGAGCAAGACATATTACTTTATCTACTTGTGGGTTAGTACCTAAAATATACGAATTATCTAAATTACCAATCCAAATTAATCTAGCAATATCCCTTCATGCGTCTAATAATGCATTAAGAGATAAGTTAATGCCTGTAAATAAAGTGTATAATATTGACAACTTATTACAAGCAATTAAAGATTATTTACAAGCTACTAGTAGACGAGTAACTATAGAATATGTTATGCTAGATAATGTAAATGATAGTAAGGCTAATGCTTTAGAATTAGCAGATCTTTTTAAAGGAATGAATATATACGTTAATTTAATTCCTTATAATGAAACTAATCATTTAGAATTTAAGAGAAGTAGTAAAAACAAAATTTTAGCATTTTATGATACCTTAAAAAAATCAAACATAAATTGTACTATAAGGCGTGAATTTGGTAGCAATATTGACGCTGCCTGTGGTCAATTAAGAGGAAAACAAAAAGATTCATAGAAAGTTAGACAAAGAGGGAAAGTGATGTAAATGAAATCATTTTATCTAACAGATACAGGAAAAGTTCGAACACATAATGAAGATTCCGTTACTATATTAAAAAATGCTAACGGCGAACATTTAATGATTGTATGTGATGGCATGGGAGGTCACAGAAAAGGCGAAGTAGCTAGTTCTATGGCTATTGCAGCTTTAGGTACGAGGTTCAATAAAATATCAAGTATTGGTTCGAAACTAGATGCAGTAAATTGGTTAAATGATAGTATAAGTGAAATTAATAAGAATATATTAGAATATGCCGAGGCTAATCCTGATTCTACTGGTATGGGAACAACCATAGTCGTGGCACTTTTAACACATGATTATTTAATATTTGGTAATATCGGAGATTCATCAGGTTTTGTTATAAAAAAAGGAAAAATGCATAAAGTAACAAAAGATCATACATTAGTAAATTTACTAGTTCAAGCTGGAAATTTAACTGAAGAAGAAGCAAAATTTCATCCTAAAAAGAATGTTTTGATGAAAGCACTTGGTGCTGCTGAAAAATGTGAACTAGATATTTTTGATGTCGACATGACAGTTGATGGTATATTTTTATGTAGTGATGGCTTAACTAATATGTTAACATTTGATCAAATAGAAAAAGTATTAGATGAAGAAAATATAGCTATAGAAGAAAAAGTAAGTAAATTAATCAGAAAATGTAACGCAAGAGGCGGAACGGATAATATTTCCATCGCATATTTAATTATTAACGAAGGGAGTAGCTCATAATGATAATGAAAGGGCAAAAGATTAGTGATAGATATCAAATAATAAAATCCATTGGTGAAGGTGGAATGGCTAATGTTTATTTAGCCTATGATACAATTCTAGACCGTAATGTCGCTGTAAAAATATTACGAGGCGATTTATCCAATGACGAAAAATTTGTGAGACGTTTTCAAAGAGAAGCCTTATCAGCTAGTAGTTTAGCTCACCAAAATATTGTTGAAGTATATGATGTAGGTGAAGATAATGGTGAATACTACATTGTTATGGAATACATTGAAGGTAAACACTTAAAAAATCTAATTAAAAAACGTGGTAAGTTAACATTAAGTGAAGCAGTTGATATAATGCTTCAAATAACAGATGGCATGAGTATAGCCCATGATTCATATATAATCCATCGCGATATTAAACCACAAAATATAATGATATTAGAAAATGGTCTAGTAAAAATCACAGACTTTGGAATAGCAATGGCTATGAATGCTACTCAGCTTACCCAAACCAATTCTGTTATGGGAAGCGTTCATTATCTTCCACCAGAACAAGCTAGCGGACAAGGTTCAACCTTACAAAGTGATATATATTCAATGGGTATAGTTATGTATGAACTAATAAGTGGCGAATTACCATTTAGAGGTGATAATGCCGTTGAAATAGCTTTAAAACAATTAAAAGAGCCAATTCCAGATATAAGGGAATTAGTTCCTAATGTACCTAGCAGTATTGTAAATATCATTAAGAAAGCAACAGCTAAAAATCCTAAAAATAGATATAGTGATGCTAGAAGTATGCATGAGGATTTATTAACATGTCTAGATGATTCAAGAAGTTTAGAACCAATAATAAACTTTAAGTATTCTGAGAATGATAATGATGATACTAAAATAATGAAGATGGTAAAAACAAAAAAAGACGAAGAAAAAAATATTTCAAAAGAAGATAAAAAGATAGCTAAAGAAGATGAAGTAATAGTTAAAGAGATTAGAGGTGAAGATTTGAAAAAGCAAAATAGAATACTAATTATTTTAGCATTTGTTTTTACAGGATTGATAGTTGGTATAACCTCTGTCATAGTATTAATACCGATTATGACAAATGGTAAGCAAACTACAATTCCTGATGTATCAGGTTTAAGTGTTAGTGATGCGATTAAAAAACTCCAAGATGAAGGGTTTACTGTATCGGACGAACAAGAAGAGATATCTTCGACAGAAATTGAAGAAGGAAAAGTAGTAAGAACTAATCCACCAGCTAATATTAAAAGAAAGAATGGCACTGAAGTAACAATATATGTTTCACTTGGAGATACGCAAATTTCCATTGAAGATTATACAGGAAAAAGCTATCTTGAGATAAAAGGTAAATTAGAGGCTTTAAAATTAAATGTTATAATTGAGAAAAAAGATGTTGAAGAAGGCGAAGAAGACAAATATGAAGATGGTAAAGTAATAGAACAGTCAGTTAAAGCTGGAGAAAAGTTATCAGAAGGAGATACGATTACCTTATATATTCCAAATGTAATAAGTAAATATCCTAATTTTACTGATGGAACTTGGACAACTACAGATGTACAAGATTTTGCTGATATGTATGATTTAGAACTAAATATAGAATATATAGAAACATCAGACCATGAACCAGGAGAGATATATTACCAATCTAAACCAGAAGGATATCAAATTGTTGCAGGTCAAACATTTAGAATAAGAGTAGCTCAAGCGCCAACAGAAGAAGATCCTGGAGAAGATTGTGGAGACGGTTTATGCTAACAGGACGTATTGTCAAAAACATTAGCAATTCTTATGTTGTAAAAACAAAAGATAAAGATTACACATGTACGCCAAGGGGTAAGTTCCGAGATATGG
>CAOJKG010000050.1 GCA_948437815.1 uncultured Mycoplasmatota bacterium | reverse complement strand
AAAAATCAATCCGCTGTAATATATAAGATTGATGGTTAATAAAATTTAGAAAGGATGTGTCACATGGCAAATTTAGTTGATAAGATTAATGAACGTCACATGAGAAAAGACATACCAGAATTTCGTGTAGGAGACACTGTACGTGTTGATGTATGGGTTAAAGAAGGAAAAAAAGAAAGAATCCAAGCATTTGAAGGCTTAGTAGTAGCTAAAAAAGGCTCTGGAGTATCTGAAACTTTCAGTGTACGTAAAAAATCTGGTGGAATTGGCGTAACTCGTGTATTTCCAGTTAATGCTCCAACAATTGATAAAATCGTTGTAGTTAAAAAAGGTCTTGTTAGACGTGCAAAACTTAACTTTATTAAAGGTATGCGTAAAGAATATCGAGTTAAGGAAAGAAATGTTAATGCAAAGGGTGAATAATCACTCTTTTTTCTTGTCTAAAAGAAGAAAATAAAAAGCAAAATTGTTGCGTAAGAGAAAAAAAAGTGATACTATTAATAATGTTAAAAGGAGATAAAAAAGAATGAAAATAATAAAAAGTTTAATACCATATATCATTATTATTATAGTAGTTATATTAGTTCGTACATTTATAGCAACTCCTGTAAGGGTAAACGGTTCAAGTATGTATCCAACTCTAAAAGGCAATGAAATAATGCTTTTAAATAAATTAGGACATATTAATAGATTTGATATAGTTGTTTTAAAAATCGATGGTAGAGAAGACAATTTAATTAAAAGAATAATAGGGTTACCAGGCGAAACAGTAGAAATCAAAGACAATGAAATATACATTAATGATAAAAAGATAGAAGATAAATATGGTTATGGTGTAACTTATAATATTGATAAAGTAACCTTAAAAAAAGATGAATATTTTATTCTTGGAGATAATCGTAAGATTTCTCTTGATAGTCGTGTATTTGGCACAATTCATAAAGATGAAATTAAAGGTACAACGGATTTTATTATGTATCCATTTAAAAGTTTTGGCAAAGTAAAATAATTACAGGAGGTAAAAATGGATAGTCTATATAACACGTATTTAAGTTTATTAAAAAATAAAGGCATCCCAACATTTATAAAAAAGTATTTAGATGTACCAAGTTTAACAAGGCTTAAGAATGTAGGATATTTTTGCGGAATGGATTATGCGTCTAAAAATATTTATAATTTTAAAGAATATATAACAAGATATGATCATTCACTTAGTACTGCTTTACTTACCTTTAAGCTTACTAAAAATAAAATAGAAACTTTAGCAGCCCTATTCCATGATATCGCAACACCTTGTTTTTCTCATGTTATTGATTACATGAATAAAGATTATGAAAATCAAGAAAGCACTGAAGAATATACATCTGAAATTATCAAACAAGATCATAAGCTTCAAGATTATTTAAAAGAAGATAAAATTAATATAGAAGATATAATTAACTTTAAAAAATATAGTATAGTTGATAACAGCAGACCTAAATTATGCGCTGATAGATTAGAAGGGATAATATTAAATGGTATAGCTTGGGCTAAAAATATTAACGAAAGTGATATTAAAGAAATAGTGAGTGACCTAAAAGTATATGATAATGAAGATAAAGAAAAAGAATTAGGTTTTAAAACTGAAGCTATAGCATTAAAAACCATTAAGATAAACGAAGAAATAGAAAAGTTATATCATTCAAGTGAAGACAATTATATGATGGAATTACTCGCAGATATTACTAGAATTTCAATTGAAAATAAAATAATTACTTATAAAGATTTATATTATCTTGATGAGCCGAACTTATTCCAAAAAATTAAAGCAAGTAAAGTAGAAAAGTTAAAAAGCCTTATGGATAAATTTGAAAACATAAAAAAAGAGGAAATACCTCCAACTATAATTAATAATATTAAAATAAGAAATATAATCCCAATAGCAAATAATACCCGAATAAATAACATTAACTAATAGGAAAACACTAGCGGAGAAAAAGAAAGTAAATCAAATAGATAAATATCATAAATAATTATTTTAGATAAAAATTGTAATACTTATATATTTATAATAAAAAAGAAAAAGGCGGAAAAATGAACAATATGTAAAAAATTTGCTAATATATAAAAGCAAAGATAGCTGAAAATTGAATGACTATCGTTTTGAAAAGTTTATATAGATAAAGGAGTAGATATGCATGAAAGATTTGATGAAAACAAATTGTTATGATGTAGAAGACATTATGATTTTAGTAGGAAGTTGTTTAGAAAGAATGCAACCTAAAGCATATAATGATTTAAAAAATATTTCTAATAATATTTATGATGTATGTTTAGAAAGCTATCATTTAAATATGGTAATAACAAAAATTATAGGCATAATATGTAGGGCAAGGCTTAAAAAAATAATTTTTGCTTCTGTAGATAAATCTCCTCACTGTGTTCAACTACATTACATTGAAAATGAAATAAGAAAAGCTATGAGTCTAAATAATATTGAAATAGTTCATTATGTAGCCATAGATGATGAGCTCATTAAAATAGATAATGATGTAATAAAGAAGTCTAAGTCTCTAAGCAAACTTCAAAAAGAGTATAAAGGAAGTGAAAAGTGATGGAAAATAATCGACAAAATACGACAATCAACTGGTATCCAGGACATATGGAAAAAGCCAAACGTTTAATGATAAAAGAATATAAAAATATCGATATGGTTTATGAGCTTGTTGATGCCCGCATACCAAAGTCTTCTAAAATTAAAAATATATATGACATAATAGGTAACAAGCCTAAGCTTTTAATTATGACTAAAAAAGATTTAACTGACCCCATAAAAATAGAAGGTTGGATGAAGTATTATGAAAATATTGGTTCAAAAGTAGTTTTAGCTGACCTAAACAATGATAATGACATAAAAAAAATAGTAAATGAAACCCATAAAATGATGGAAGAATTACAATTAAAACGTGAAGAAAAGGGTATGAATAAAAAAGAGATTAGAGTTTTAGTAGTGGGTATACCTAACGTAGGAAAATCAACATTAATAAATAAACTAGTAGGAAAGCGTGTTGCTAATGTTGGTAATAAACCTGGAATAACTAAAGGGCTTGTTTGGTTAAAGACCTCTCATAATATTGCTTTATTAGATACTCCAGGAATATTATGGCCTAAAATAGATAATAATGAAATTGGCTTGAATTTAGCAAGTATATTCTCAATTAAAACTGAGATTTTAGATGTTAATGAAGTAGCAGTCCATATAATAAACAAATTAAACAGATATTATCCTGAAAAGTTAAAAGAAAGATATAATATCGAGCCAAGTAATATTGAATTAGACTTTGAAGCTATATATGAAGATTTAGGAAAGAAAATGGGCGCTATTAGAAATGGTGAACCAGATTATGAAAGAATAAGTAACAGAATTATAAATGACATTAAAGACGAATATATAAAAGGAGTAGTATTTGATAATGAAATCTAATTTATTAAAATATGAACGAGAATTATATAAAAATAACATTACGTTAATCGCTGGAGTTGATGAAGCAGGACGCGGTCCTTTATGTGGTCCTGTTGTTGCTGGAGCAGTTATACTACCAAAAAATTATGAATTAGAAGGTCTTAATGATTCCAAACAACTTAGCGAGAAGAAACGTGAAGAATATTACAAAGTATTACAAAAGGATGCTATAGCTATTGGCGTAGGAATAGTAAGTGCTAAAGAAATTGATGAGATAAATATTTTAGAGGCTAGTCGTAAAGCTATGTATTTGGCAATAGAGAATTTAGGAGTTACACCTGAATATATTTTAAGTGATGCCATGAGCTTAAATGACATTGATATTCCATCAAAACCTATAATTCACGGCGATGCGCTATCTTTATCTATCGCGGCAGGTAGTGTAATAGCAAAAGTAACAAGAGATCATATAATGTTAGAAATAGATAAAGAGCATCCTGAATATAATATAAAAAAACATAAAGGTTATCCTACCAAAGAGCATATGGAACTAATAAAAAAGTATGGGATATTTGACGAATATCGTAAAAGCTATAAGCCTGTAAAACAAATATTAGAGGAGAGTAGTAAACATGAAGAAGTTAAAGAAACTGTGGCAAATTAAATATTTAAAAAATTATATTTTATTAATTATACCATTAATTTTAATGGAATTAATATTTAGAATAATTGAGAAATTATCTATATTTTCTTACCAAGGGTTAAGAATATTTTTAGGTTTAAATATTATCGCTTTATTCTGTAGTTTTATTTTAGATTATTTACCTAAGATAGTTGCAAAGATATGGAATTTACTTTTAGTATTAATATTAACTATATATGGTATTGCAGAACTTGGATTCAATCATTTTTTAGGAGTTTATGCGTCTATTCAAATTAATAGTCAAGCAAGTGCAGTAACAACATATATAACTGATTTTATAAAAAGTTTTAAATGGTACTTTTATCTTTTAGGAATTCCTTTTATTTTGCTTTTAATATATTATATATTTATAGATAAAAAATTAGATTTGGATTTGCCAAAGAAAAAAGTAACAATGACTAAAGTAACCATAAATATTTTCAAATTTTTAATTATAATTTTTATTTGTTTATTATATTTTTGTACTTTAAAGTTAGGATTTATGCAAAATAAACTTCAAACTATCACAAGTTTAGCTTTATTTAAAAAGCCAAGCAATCCAAGTTTAGTAGTAGGAGACTTTGGTTACATTGGATTTGGTATATTAGATATTAAAGAATATTTTTTTCCAGGTAAAGAGCAAGACATAATTATTAACTATAATCCTGATAATGTAGAATTAAATCCTAATCCAAGTGAGAATGAAGAAGAAAAATATCATAGTCAAATAAGTATTGATAATGACATATGGAAAAGTATAATAGAGGATGAAAAAAAGAATTCTTATAATAACTTAAATAAATATTTTATAAGTAATAGAACAACTAGTACTAATGAATATAGCAAAATGTTTAAAGGTAAAAATTTAATTGTAATTATGGTTGAATCAGGCAGCAATTTATTATTAAATGAAGAATACTATCCTAACTTTGCCAAAATTTACAATGAAGGATGGAGTTTTAAAAATTATTATTCCCCACGAAACTCTTGTAGTACAATTAATAATGAACTAAGTGGTATGACAGGATTATATTCTATTTATAATACCTGTACTGGCAATATCTATGAAGACAATACTTATTTTGAGAGTATATTTAACTTATTCAACAATAGTGGATACATAACAGATAGTTATCATGATCATGATGAATATTATTATGACCGTATTAAAATTCACAAAAATATGGGAAGCGGTAAATTTTACAATGTTAAAGATATGAATTTAAAATATACTGGTTCCGAATGGGCTAGTGATGCTGAAATGATGGAATACTATTTGAAAGAGCTTGACAAAAAAGAAGGCAATAAACCATTTATGTCTTGGATTACAACTGTAACATCTCACCAATATTATCGTACTAGTAGTAAATATTACAAAGAGTATGGAGATTTATTTGATGAAAATTTATCAAGTGATGTTAGAGTATATATGTCAAGATTAAAGGTAGTTGATGATGCTCTAGGAATATTATTAAATGGTTTAGAAGAAAGAGGAATACTTGAAGATACAGTTATAGCTATATTCTGTGATCATTATCCTTATGCCATAAAAACCAATAATTTAGGAGAAGCTTTAGGTTACGATATTGATGAAGATAATAATATGGATCAAGTACCTTTTGTTATATATAATAAGGGAATGGAGAAAAAAGAATTTAATCAATATTCAACATATGTCAATTTAACACCAACCTTAGCCAATCTATTTGGCGTAGAATATGATTCAAGAATATATTTAGGTTCCGACTTATTAAGTAAAGAATACGAAAGTATAGCAATATTTGCTGATAGTTCTTGGAAAAATGAAGTAGGATATTACTCATCAAGTACTAATTCAATGAAATATTATACAGAAAAAGAATATACTGATGAAGAAATACTTGCAATTAATGAGGATATTGCGTTAAAATTAAAAATGAGTAGTGCTGCCATAAAAAATAATTACTTTAGTTATTTAAATAAAAAATTAAAAAGTTACACCACTTCCACTGAATAAAATTATTAATTTAAAGATTTAATCCACTAGTTCTATATATCCACTTGCCATCATTAGAAAATAAAAGTGATTAGAAATAATGGAATATATAAAAGAAAGGAAAAAATAAATGAGTAATTTAGTAATTGTAGAATCTCCTGCTAAAAGTAAAACTATTGAAAAATATTTAGGTGGAGATTACAAAGTAGTATCTTCTAAAGGGCATATAAGAGATTTAGCTACAACAGGTAAATATGGTTTAGGAATAGATATTGAAGAT
>CAOJKG010000049.1 GCA_948437815.1 uncultured Mycoplasmatota bacterium | reverse complement strand
TTTGTCAACACTTTTTAAGAAAAAACTAAAAAAAAGTGATAATTAATTTACAAAGAAGTTTTAGTTTGTTAAAATTAATATGGTAGGTGGCTAATATGGTACTAAAAAAACCTTATGCTTTTATAATAAAACATTTTAGAGCTATTCATTTATTGCTTCTAATCCCGATATTTTATTTAATAATAAAAACTAGAGCAATAGTATACTTTTTTAATAGTTATGTAACATATGGTTATAATCTAAATTTTAGTGAAGTATTAACAAATATAAGTAGTCATTACATAAATATTTTAATGTATATATCAGTTATATTGATACTTTTAGTATTTGTGGCTATGTCAATTATATTACAGCAAAAAGAAAAACCAACTAAATTATATAATATATGTATTATTTATTATATAATGATATTTTTATTAATAACAGTATGTTTTAGTTTATTTAATGCAGTAGAAGCAGATACATTAGATGATATATTATCAAGATTTGTAAGAGATATAGGTTTTATAGTTTATTTAAGTGAATATGCCTTTGCAGCTCTTACATTCATAAGAGGTATAGGCTTTAATATAAAGAAATTTAATTTTAAAAGTGATTTAGAAGATTTAGAAATTAGCAATGAAGATAGTGAAGAGTTTGAGTTCTTAGTAGGAAAAGACATTCACGAAGCCAAAAGAACAATTAGGAGATTTTTTCGTGAATTAAAATATTATTATTTAGAAAACAAGTTTATAGTTAATTTAATTATGGTAATAACTATATTAGTTTTAGGAACATTTATGTATATGAATAGAGAAATAAAAGAGAAAGTATACAAAGAAAACGAAACCTTTTCTTTTGGCTCTTTAAATATAAAAGTTAAGGATAGTTTTATATCTAACTTAAGCAATAATGGAAAAGTAATAAACGAAGACAAAAGTTATGTAATACTCCAGCTTGAGCTTAAAAATCGTTATACTATTGAAAAAGAATTTAATCAAGAAAACTTAGGCTTAATAGTTAATAAAAAAAGAATACAACCAAATTTATCTATGGGGCTTTATTTCTCAGACTATGGTAATCCTTATATAGGAGGCAACGTTAAGGGTGAATCGACAGTAAATTGCGTTTTAGTATATGAAATTGATAAATATTTAGTTAATGGTAATTTCAAATTAGAATCATATTCAAGAATAGATACATCAGGTGGATTAGGTATAATAAATAAAGAGATAAAAATAAAGCCAACAGTTGTAAGCAGTAAAATCAATACAAATACTATTAATAAAGGAGCTAATATTAATTTAAGCAGTGTTAATTTTAAAGAAAGTATTGTAGCTATTAAAGATTATGAGCTCACAAATAGATATGAATATCAAGTATGCCACAACGATAATTGCATAACAGATGCTAAGTCAATTTTTGATTATCCTGGAAGTGGTTATAATAAAACTTTATTAGTATTAGACTATAATTTAGTATTAGACGAAGATAGCATGTATGCAAGTTTAAATCGTGATTATAAAAGATTTTTTAATGACTTCTTAGAAATAAAATACCGTTATAATGGTAAAGATTATGTTACAAAAGCAGAATTATTAAATCCTGAAAACTATTCTGATAAATTAATACTTATGGTTCCAAATACAATTAATTATTCTGAAAATATATATGCGGTATTAACCATAAGAAATGTTTCTTATCAAATCAAATTGAAATAGATAAAATTGACATTAATTTATTAATATGATAATATATAAGACAATTTTTAAAAAGTGGGGAGTTTTATGGAGTTTAAATTAATAGAAGCCTTAGATGAGTTATCTGCATTTTACAAAGATGATTTAAATATGGTAAAAGACCTAATATTTGAATGCAATAAACATTTTAATAACGAACAAATAGAAATGATAATTAAAGCATATAAATGTGCTAATGACTTACATCGTGGTCAAAAAAGAAAAAGTGGAGAACCATACATAATTCATCCAGTTCGTGTAGCACACATCCTTTTAACAGAAATGCATTTAATAGATTCCGATGCTATATGTGCTGCACTGCTTCATGATACTATTGAAGACACAGGTATAACTGAGGAAACACTAGCAGAAATGTTTAATAAAGATATTGCTTATTTAGTAGCTGGAGTTTCTAAAATTAAAGATTTAGATTTTACAAGCAAAAGTGAAGAAGAGCAATATAATGATTGTATCTTACTTAGAAGTTGCGCTAAAGACATCAGAGTTATAATGATTAAAATATCTGATAGAACTCATAATATGCGAACCTTAATATATAAAGGAGATAAAGTTTTAATTGAAAAATATGAAAACTCAACTTCTCCAATCGAAGAATTAAAAATTGATTCTAATGCTAAGCAAAATGCTAAAAGTATAGAAACAATTACACTTTTTGTACCACTTGCTAAGCGTATAGGAGCGTATTTAATAGCTAATGAATTAGAAGATATAAGTAATATGTATTTGGAAAACAGCTTATTTAGAGAAATAAGAGGAAATATTAAAAACTTTGAAAGTGATAATGCCGAAAAAATTGAAGAAATTTTAGAAACATTAGAAGATAGTTTATTAAGTGCCAATATTAGCCATGATATTCGAGCAAAAACAAAAACATATTCTGAAGTAAGTAAATATTTAAAAAGAAAAAAAACAAACAGTATTTCAGAAGTACCAGGTCTTTTATCATTTGAAATAAATGTTAATAAAAAAGAAGATTGTTACCAAGTTTTATCTGTTTTATCAGGTGTTTATAAAAATTATAAAGTTAATGTAGTTGATTTTATAAATTATCCAAAAGCTAATGGTTATAAAGCAATTCATTTAGAAGTACAAGATTTAATGGGCTATACAATAGTATTTAAAATATGTACTCATAAAATGAAACTTATTAATGATCATGGTATAGCAGCATTAACTGAACTTTACCCAAGTAAAAATATTAAAAGTATTCAAGACTCTTTAAATGAAACCAATCCATTTGTAATGTCACTTCAAAGTATTGGTGATTTATATAAAGATAATAATAGCTATTTCAAGCATATTAAAAGAGAAATTTTATCAAAACAAATTACTATAAAAACAAAAAATGGCGATGAATTTACTTTTCCGAGTGGAGCTACAGTGTTAGATTTAGCTTTTAGATTACATACTGAAGTAGGTGCAAAAGCAATTGGCGCAGTTGTAAATGGTGTAAATGTATCTAATAACTATGTATTGCAAGATGGAGATAATGTAAATGTCATTACAGATGAAAATCAAGTTTTTCAATCTAAAGAAAGTATAGATTTTGCAATGACATCATATGCTAAACGAGAAATGCGAAGAGCATTAAGAAGAAATAAAAAATAAATAAAAGAAGATATAATAAATTAAAATAAGTTCCAATAAAGAGGAACTTTTTTCTTTATAATCTCTTGAAATTACTATTAATATAAAGTATAATTAACATATAAAAATAGGAGGAAACTATGAGAAAAATAATTGCTAGTCTAGACATTGGTTCAAGTTCTATAAAATTAATAGTTGGTGAATTCATAAAAAATTCTCTCAATATTCTTTGTGTTTCCGAAGTACCTAGTAAAGGAATGAGAAAAGGCTTAATAGCAAGTAAAGAAGAATTAATTCCTGTATTAAAAGAGACATTTCATAAGGCTGAGGAGATATTAGGAATACCAATAAGTGAGGTTGTTTTAGGGTTACCAGCTTATTTTACAGAAAGTATTATAAGTGAAGGAACTAGTACTATAACTAATGAAGATGGTGTAGTAACATATCAAGACTTAATAAGAGCTATGCATTCAGCATCATATAATAAATTAGCAGAAAATACTGAGCTTATAAGTATTATTCCTACAAGATATAAAGTAGATGAAGAAATAGTCAAAAATCCTATAAACATGTTAGGTAAAAAATTAACAATTAAAGCTGTTTTAGTAACCTCTCCTAAAAATAATATTAATAATTTTATTAAAGTTTTAGAAATGATAGGGATAAAAACTATAGATGTTGTAACCAGTTCTCTAGCAGATTTTGCAGCTAGTAAGAAAAAGGAGTTAACAAATTCTATTAGTGCTATCATAAATATTGGGGAAGAGACTACAAGTGTATCAATATTTAACAAAGGAATATTAATGAAAGCAGAAGTTATTGAACTAGGTGGAGCTAATATTGATAATGACATATCATATATATACAAAGTAACAAAAAAAGATGCTCGTGAATTAAAAGAAAATCTAGGTCTAGCTTGTGTTGATATGGCGGACAATTTAGAAAAGAATAGCCTAACAGACCGTATGGGAGACGAAGTTTTAATAAATCAAAAAGATTTAAGTAGTATAATTGAAAGTAGATTAACAGAAATAATTGAGTTATCTAAAAAACAAATGAATTTATTAACCCATAAGAATATAGATTATATTTTTGTAACAGGGGGAACTTCTGAATTAAGAGATTTTAACATTTTATTAGATAAAGTCTTTACTAAACCTCATATTCTTGGTAAAATAGATATCGTAGGTGCAAGAAATAATAAATTTGCTACTGGAATAGGTATTATAAAATATTATAATGGTAGATTAAAATTAAAAAATAAAGAATACTCAGTTTTCAATTCTGAAGAATTAGAAATTCTAAGTGGCATCCATAAAAAAGTAAATATTAATGAAAATTCCATATTAGGGAAATTATTTGGATATTTTTTTGATAATTAAGGAGAGTGCATATGAACGGATTACAAATGGACCAAATAGCCAAAATTAAAGTTATCGGAGTTGGCGGCGGCGGAAATAATGCAGTTAACCGTATGATTGAAGAAGGCGTAAAAGGGGTAGAGTTTATTATTGTAAATACCGACTTACAAGTATTAAATGCTTCAAGTTGCGAAAATAAAATTCAAATCGGATCAACAATTACAGAAGGTTTAGGAGCAGGGGCTAATCCTGAAATAGGACGTGCAGCAGCTATTGAATCTAAAGCTGATTTAGAAGAAGTAGTAAAAGGAGCAGATATGGTTTTTGTTGCTTGTGGTATGGGCGGTGGAACTGGTACTGGTGCAGCTCCAGTAATCGCTGAAATAGCTCAAGAATCTGGTGCCTTAACAGTAGGTATTGTAACTAAACCATTCCGTTTTGAAGGTAAAAGAAGAATGGAAAATGCTTTACTAGGACTAGAAGAATTAAAGAAACATGTAGATACCTTAATTGTAATACCAAATGATAAATTAAGAGATATAATTGATCGAAACACATCATTTAAAGATGCATTTAAAGAAGTAGACAATGTTTTACATCGTGGTGTACAATCTATTTCAGATCTTATAGCAGTAACTGGAATTATCAACTTAGACTTTGCTGATGTTAAGACCGTTATGCAAAAGAGTGGAACAGCCATTATTGGTATTGGCTGCAATGCTGGCGAAAATAGAGCTATTGAAGCAGCTCGTCAAGCTGTAGCAAACTCTTTACTTGAAGCAACAATTGAAGGAGCAACTAATGCAATTGTCAATGTAACTGGTGGGTCAAATCTTACATTATTTGAAATTGAAGATGCTGTAGAAACAGTTAGAGCGGCAGCTAATAGTGATGTCAACATTATTTTTGGTGCTATCCAAAATGATAATTTACAAGACGAAGTTATTGTAACAGTTATTGCAACAGGTTTTGAAAATGAAGGAGAAGCTGAAGAAATGTTATTCAGTAATAATGATATGCCAAGAAGAAGACCAGAAAGAGAACCAGCACCAGACTTAGATAATGAATATGACATTCCTCCATTCTTAAGAAACAATAGTGATAGATTTTAAGAGGTAAAGAAATTTACTTCTTTTTTATCTAATAGAAAATTGCAATTTCAAAGAAAAAGAAGATAGTATAGTGGCGACCATCGGAATTTAAGTCTGTGGAGGAAGTAGGCAACGAAATCAATGAAGCAGAAAAAAATAACCGTAATGATTTATTATTTTTAAATCTTTTGTTCTAGCTTTAAATTCTTTCATTGACATCAAAGATTTTATTAGATAGAATTAAAGTGGTGATAGAATGAATATACTTGTAATACCATCATGGTATCCAAATGGAACAGATAAATTAATGGGGATATATCACAAAGAATTTTGTGAAGCGTTAGTAAAAAGAGATAATATGAATGTTAATATGTTATATCTTGATAGACAACGTTTAAGTGCGCCTTTAAAGTATTTATTTATGCCCAAAAAAGAAATAATTCAAGAAGAAGGATATAAAACATATATGAGAAAAATGTTAGACCTTCACAAAATAAGTTTCAATATTGAAATGGAAAAATATGCTCGTGTTTTAAACAAAGCCTTTAAAGACTATTTAAAAGAAAATCCTAAACCAGACATAATTCACGCTCAAGTTACAAACCCAGCAGGTTATGCTGCTTGTAAATTAGGCAAAAAGTATAATATACCAGTAGTAGTAACCGAGCACGCCACTTATTATGAAAGATTTTTCAAAGGTGAGGATTACAAATATGGTAAATATGTATTAGATAACAGTTATTTTACTACTGTAAGTGCCTATATGAAAAAAGAAATTTTAAAAATGAGCAATCAATGTGATGTTTTAGCCAATTTAGTAGATAC